>WLEG01000132.1 GCA_009704425.1 Actinomycetota bacterium
CGTCGTAGGGCCTCGCGCAGGAGCTGATGGTCGTCGACCAGCAGGATGCGGTGGCGCGTCATGATCCGACGTCCCCGAGCGGCAATCGAATCGTCACCGTCGTCCCGTCGGAGCCGGAACGGAAGTGGATGGAGGCGCCGATCCACTCCGCCCGCTCCCGCATTCCGGAGATTCCGTGTCCGCGCAGGTCGGGGTCGAAACCGCGCCCGTCGTCGTGGATAACGACCATCAGTTCCTCGTCGTACGTGGAGACGACGATGTCGACCCGACGGGCTCGCGCATGACGTTCGACGTTCAGCAACGCCTCGCGGATCATGAGGTGGATCTCGGTGGCGGATCCATCGGAGGCCAGACGGTCCAGAAGGTTCTCCGAATCGATTCCGTGTCGCACCGCGACCTCCACGCCCGATCGTCGACTCATGCGGTCGGCCAGTTCCCTCACCGAGGTCGCGTCGAGGGAGCGCCCGTCGCGGTCGGCCCGAAGATCGTCGAGCAACCGACGGATGTCGGAGATGGTGGAACCAACGTGCTCGCGGACCCGCATGATCTCGGTCCGCTTCGCCTCGTCAACTCCGCGTGCGAGGTCGTCCAGTTCGAATCCGATGGCCGCCAACGATCCAGAGACACGATCGTGCAGTTCACGGGCGACGCGCGAACGTTCGTCGTGGGCCACCCGCTCGGCGAGACGGGCGAAGATGCGCGCGTTGTCGAGGGCCAACGCGAGAGCGTCGGCCACTCCGACGATCGCCTCGCGTTCGGCGACCGTCGGCCGGTGTCCGTCGGCCCACTCACCGGCGATGAAGCCCAGGGTCTGCCCGCGAGCGCGCAGGGACTGGTACACACCGTGGGCGGCCTTCGCCCAGATGGTTCCGGTGCTCGCTTCGACCGGCCGTTCGCTCTCGATGCATCGCAACGCGGGGGAATCACGGTTCAACGATGCGGACCCGATGACGTCGTCCGGTCCGGCGACGATGGTCCAGGTGCCGTCGGACTGGTCGAGCAAGGCGACGATGACGGTGTCGGCGGACACGACGCGGCGGGCGTTCTCCACACCACGCTGCACCACTTCGTCGGCGTCGAGGCTCGACGACAACGTGACGGCCATCTTCTGCAACGACAGGAGCAGCTCGTTGGCCCGGGACAACTGCGCGAGATGACCCGACGGGTCCTCGGAACGCACCGATCGACGACGTTCCACCAGGGGCCACGACATCTCGCCCGTCTCGTCCTGCACCGGTACCGGACGAAGAGCGGGGTGGTTGGGGGACCGGCGGCGACGACGATCGGACACAAGGGGCAGGGTACCGGTCGGGCTTCGGCGTAGCGTGTCGCCATGATTCTGGTTGGACTCACGGGTGGAATCGGTTCGGGCAAATCCACCGTCTCGGCCCGCTTGGTGGCGCGTGGCGCGGTCATCATCGACGCCGACGCCATCACACGCGAGGTCCAGTTGCCGGGCTCGGATGTGTTGAGGGAATTGGCGGAACGTTTCGGCTCCGAGGTTCTCGCCGCCGATGGTTCGCTGGAGCGTCAGGTACTGGCGAACATCGTCTTCACCGACCCCGAAGCGTTGAAGGCCCTCAACGCCATCGTGCATCCGGCGGTCGGTCGCGAGATGAACCGTCGCATGATCGAGCAACGATCGACCGGCAACGTCGTCGTACTCGACATCCCCCTGCTCACCGAGAATCCCCGGGAGGGTTTGCAGGGTCGCATCGTCGTCGACGTGCCGGTGGAGACCCAGGTGCATCGGTTGGTGGCCCATCGCGGTTTCGACGAGGCCGATGCCCGGGCCCGCATCGCGCGACAGGCCACGCGCGAGGATCGTCTCGCCAAGGCCGATTTCGTCGTCGACAACAGCGGGACTCCCGACGACCTCGAGCCACAGATCGACCGCTTGTGGGAGTGGCTCACGTCGTTGCCCCAACTGCCCGAGGACTACGAACCGGTCACGCCGACGCCGAAAGGGTGATTCTCGGGAACAGGTGTTCGTCGCCCGCCGTCGACCGACCTAGGATCGAGGGGTGAGCAGTGGCAACGAATCCCGTGACGGGATCCCCTTCCGGGTGGTGGCCGACTACGCGCCGGCCGGAGATCAGCCGAAGGCCATCGCCGAGCTGTCGGAAGGTATCGAGTCGGGCTTGCGCTACCAGACGTTGCTCGGAATCACGGGTTCCGGCAAGAGCGCCACGATCGCCTGGACCATCGAACGCACGCAACGTCCGACCCTGATCCTCGCTCCGAACAAGAGCCTCGCGGCCCAGTTGGCCCAGGAGATGAAGGAGTTCTTCCCCGACAACCGGGTCGAGTACTTCGTCAGTTACTACGACTATTACCAACCGGAGGCCTACATCGCCTCCAGCGACACCTACATCGAGAAGGACTCGTCCATCAACGACGACATCGACCGGCTTCGTCACTCGGCGACGGCCGCCCTTCTGACCAGACGCGACACCATCGTGGTGGCGTCGGTGTCGTGCATCTACGGAATGGGCGACCCCGACGAGTACCGAGGGCAACTGCTCGAACTGCACGTCGGCGTCGACTACGACATGCGGAGCGTCCTACGTCGTCTCGTGGACCTCCAATACGACCGCAACGACATGAGTCTCGGGCGCGGCAACTTCCGTGTCCGCGGTGACACCATCGAGATCCACCCGGCCTACGAGGAATCGGTGCTGCGCGTGGAGATGTTCGGTGACACCGTCGACCGGTTGACCATGATCGACCCGCTGACCGGCGAGACGTTGCGCGAGTTGCCGGCCACGTTGGTGTTTCCGGCCACGCACTACGTCACGGGCGAGGAACGCATGCGCCGGGCGATGGTCGGCATCGAGGCCGAGTTGCAGGAACGACTCGCGCAGTTCAAGGCCGAGGGGAAGCTGCTCGAGGCACAACGACTGCAGATGCGGACCCAACACGATCTGGAGATGATGCAGGAGGTGGGCTACTGCAACGGCATCGAGAACTATTCGATGCACATCGACGGGCGTCAGCCGGGGGAACCCCCGTTCACCCTGCTCGACTACTTCCCCAAGGACTACCTGTTGGTCATCGACGAGAGTCACGTCGCGGTTCCCCAGCTGCACGGACAGTACGCCGGTGACCGGAGCCGCAAGGACATCCTCGTCGAACACGGGTTCCGGTTGCCCAGCGCCCGGGACAATCGACCCCTGCGTTTCGAGGAGGTGATCGAGCGCGTGAACCAGTGCGTGTTCCTGTCGGCGACACCGAGTCCGTACGAACTGAAGGAGTCGCAACGGGTCGTGGAGCAGATCGTGCGCCCCACCGGTCTCGTCGATCCGGAGGTCGTCATCAAGCCCACCAAGGGGCAGATCGACGACCTCATGGAGCAGGTCAACACCCGTTTGACCATGGGGGACCGGGTGTTGGTGACGACCCTCACCAAGAAGATGGCCGAGGACCTCACGGAGTACCTCTTGGAACAGGGCATGCGGGTTCGTTACCTGCACAGCAACATCGACACCATCCAACGAATCGAGATCCTCCGATCGCTACGTCTCGGCGAGTTCGACGTGTTGGTGGGTATCAACCTCCTGCGCGAGGGTCTCGACCTGCCGGAGGTGAGCCTGGTCGCGATCCTCGACGCCGACAAGGAGGGCTTCCTTCGCAGCGAGACGTCGCTCATCCAGATGATCGGTCGCGCGGCGCGAAACGTCGACGGGCAGGTGATCATGTACGCCGATCAGATCACGCCCTCCATGCAACGCGCGATCAGCGAAACCAACCGTCGTCGCGGGCTGCAGTTGGCGCACAACCAGGAACACGGAATCAATCCTCAGACCATCCGCAAGGCGGTGGGCGACATCCTCTCCATGTTGCGACCGGACGGTGATCACACCGCGCCGGTTCCGGGCAAGGATCGTCGTCGTCAGAAGGAGCGGGACAAGGTGCAGCGCGAGTTGCGCACCCTCCCGCAACAGGAGCTCGCGCGTTTGGTGCAGACCCTCGAGGAGGAGATGCACGAGGCGGCGGCCGATCTCAAGTTCGAGTACGCGGCTCGACTGCGTGACGAAATCAACGAACTACGACGGGAGATGCGCGATGCCGGTTGAGAGCCGGTGAAGCGCGATGGGTAGTCTCCGATCATGTCCGATCGTCTGGTGGTTCGTGGTGCTCGCGAGCACAATCTGAAGAACATCAGCGTCGATCTGCCGCGCGACAAGATGATCGTGTTCACCGGTCTCTCGGGGAGCGGGAAGTCTTCTCTGGCCTTCGACACGATCTACGCCGAAGGGCAACGTCGGTACGTCGAGTCCTTGAGCGCCTACGCGCGCCAGTTCCTCGGCCAGATGGACAAACCCGACGTGGACGTGATCGAGGGTCTGTCGCCCGCCATCTCGATCGACCAGAAGTCCGGAAGTCGCAACCCCCGTTCCACCGTGGGAACCATCACCGAGGTGTACGACTACCTGCGCCTGCTCTACGCGCGCATCGGTCGACAGCATTGCCCCACCGACGGAACCCGGCTGGCCCGGCAAACGCCGCAGCAGATCGTGGACCGGGTGCTGACGCTCGGAGACGGGACGCGTTTCCAGGTGCTCGCCCCGGTTGTGCGGGCTCGTAAAGGTGAGTACGAGACCCTTCTGAACGATCTGGCCGGACAGGGTTTCGTGCGCGCCCGAGTCGACGGTGAGGTCGTCGACATCGTGGAGTTCCTGAAGCGGGACACCAAGTTGGCCCGTTACGAGCAGCACACGATCGACGTGGTCGTCGACCGACTCGTGCGCAAGGATGGAATCGAACGTCGCCTGACCGACAGTCTCGAGACGGCCCTTCGGTTGGCAGATGGTGTGGCGACGGTCGAGATCATCGGCGACAAGGGCGCCGAGGACGAGAGTCTCACGTTCAGTCAGCACCTGGCCTGTCCCTCGTGCGGTTTGTCGTTCGAGGAGCCCGCGCCCCGCAACTTCTCGTTCAATTCGCCGTTCGGTGCCTGCGAGACCTGTGACGGTCTCGGGACCACTTTCGAAGTGGACCCCGAACTGGTGATCCCCGATCCCGATCTGGCCCTCAGTCAGGGTGCGATCGCCCCGTGGCGCAGTGCGACCACCGGGTTCTTCCAGCGCATCCTCGAGTCCGTCGCGGGTGACCACGGAATCGACCTGAACAAGCCGTGGGGCAAACTTCCGGCGAAGTCGCAGAAGATCGTGTTGAACGGTCTTCCCGGGAACATCACGGTGAAGTTCAAGAACCGTTACGGACGGGCACGACAGTTCAACACCACGTTCGAAGGCGTCATTCCGTGGATCAAGCGGCGTCACGAAGGGGCCGAGAGCGACTGGAGCCGGGAACAGTACGAGGGCTACATGCGCTTGGTTCCGTGTCTCGCCTGCTCCGGCATGCGCCTGAAGCCCAGCACGTTGGCCGTCACCATCAACGACAAGAACATCTCCGAGGTGTGCGAGATGTCCATCGCCGATTCGGCTTCGTTCCTGTCCGGACTGGTGTTGTCGGATCGTGATCGCATCATCGCCGAACGCGTCGTGAAGGAGATCAACGCGCGGCTCGGCTTCCTTCTGGACGTGGGACTCGACTACCTCACCCTGGCGAGGTCGGCCGGCACCTTGGCCGGAGGTGAGGCGCAACGCATCCGCCTCGCGAGCCAGATCGGTTCCGGGTTGGTGGGCACTCTGTACGTTCTCGACGAACCCTCGATCGGTCTGCATCAACGCGACAATCGTCGCCTGATCGACACCCTCATTCGGCTCCGCGATCTGGGCAACACCGTCCTCGTCGTGGA
>WLEG01000133.1 GCA_009704425.1 Actinomycetota bacterium
GACACCGTGGAGTACGCCAGAACCTTCTTGATGTCGTGTTGGACGAACGCCAACAGCGCCGCGATCACGATGGTGATGCCACCGATGAGCACGATGAAGTTGATGTTGGTGTCACCGATCTTCATGCCCTCCCAGAACACCGGGTAGAGGCGACCGACCAGGAAGACACCGGCCACGACCATGGTGCTGGAGTGCAACAGCGAACTGACGGGGGTCGGGCCGGCCATGGCGTCGGGCAACCACGTGTGCAACGGGAACTGACCGCTCTTGCCGATGCAGGCGACGAACAACGCCACCGCACCCCACGTGAGCGCGCTCTGGCTGGCGGCGCCGGACATGGCCCACGCCGACAGGCCGCTGATGTTGAAACCCGAGACACCGAGGTTCGCCTGGGTCCAGTTGTTGGCCGAGAAGAACAGGATGCCGGTTCCGATGAGCAGTCCCATGTCGCCGACGCGAACGGTGAAGAAGGCCTTCAACGCCGCGCGGGAGTTCGCTTCTTCCTCCCACCAGTGACCGATGAGCATGAACGAGCAGAGACCCATGATCTCCCAGCCCAGGATGAGCTGGACCATGTTCGGGGCCAGAACCATGCACAACATGCCGGCCGAGAACAAGGTGAGAGCGGCGAAGAAGTGCGTGTACCGACGATCACCGCGCAGGTACTCGAGGGAGTAGATCTGCACGAGGCTGGAGATGAACGCCACGACCACGAGCAGCGTGAGCGCCAAACCGTCGATGTGCTGGCCGATTCCGAACTCGAATCCCCCGCTCTGCCACCAGGTCCACTCACGGATGATCGGGCCGACGAACGGGGCGGCATGGTGCGCGCCTTCCTCGGCGGCCGAATGGGCGGCGTGCGAGACAGCGTCGACCCGCTGGATCCACTGCCATGCGGCGCCCACGGCCAACACGAGTGAGGCGAGCATGGAAGCCACGCCGAACTCGCTGCCCTTCATCGGCATCTTCTTGCCGAGGAAGATGATGAGGACGAACGCCACGGCCGGGACGATGGGGATCACCCAGGCGTTCTCGAGGAACCACCCGGAGGAGGCGTGGACTTCTGCGGTTGCTTCTGCGGCGAGCATCGATCAGCCCTTCATCTCGGACAGGTCGTCGAGCGCGATCGTGCGCCGGTTGCGGTAGATGAGCAACACCATGGCCAGACCGACACCCACCTCGGCGGCGGCGATGGCGATGATGTACAGCGCGAACGTGTTGCCGTCGACCGAGCCGTGACGCACCGAGAAGGCGAGCAGGTTCAGGTTGACGGAGTTGAGGATGAGTTCGATGCTCATGAGCACCATGACGGCGTTCTTGCGCGCCAGCACGCCGTAGACGCCGATGCAGAAGAGCACGGCACCCAAGAGGAGGAATTGAGCGGTCAACATGGCGGCCTCAGTCCTTCCGCGCCAACACGATGGCGCCGATGACGGCGACGAGCAGAACGAACGAGAGCGCCCAGAAGGGCAGCAGATACGGACCGAAGATGTCGTCGCTGATCAGCTGGATCGGAACCTGGCTCATCTCGCCCGGGTTCTCGATGAGCTTCTCGTCCCGGAATCCGTCGACGATCACCCACGACATCACTCCGAGCATCAGCAACGAGACCGGGATGGCGATCTTCCAGTTCTTGTTGTTCAGATCGTTCTCGGCGCCGATGCGCGCGCGGGTGAGCATGGTTCCGAACAGGAACAACACCATCACCGCGCCGACGTAGACCAGAACCTGGGTGATGGCCACGAACTCGGCCGACAACAGCAGGTACTGGGCGGCGGCTCCGGACAGAACCACGACCAACCAGAGCGCGGCGTGCACCACGTTGTTCACCGTGACCACCCGCAGGGCTCCCACGACCATCAGCAGGGCGATGATTCCGAAGCCGATGTTCTGGGCCACGAGCAGGTCGGCGGCCAACATCACTTCTTGCCCTTCTTCTCGGCGCCGGCCTCGAGGGCCGGGGCTTCGGGCACTGTTTCCATCCACTCGCCCAACTTCACCTTGTCGTGCAGAAGGTCGGCGATGCGCGGCTCGCTGTACTCGTACTCGGGACTCCAGAACAGAGCGTCGAACGGGCACACCTCCACGCAGATACCGCAGTACATGCACAGTGCGTAGTCGATGTCGAAACGGTCGAGCTTGTTGACCTGACGGGGCTTGCCGCCGGCGCGACGGGGAGGCGCCAGTTCCTTGTGGCCCTCGATGTAGATGCACCAGTCCGGGCAGGACCGCGCACACAGCATGCAGGACGTGCAGTTGTCCTCGCGCAGGGCGATGACCCCACGCGCGCGAACCGGCGGGGCTTCCTTCTCGTGCGGATATTGGACGGTGTTCGCACCATCGATCGTGGTGCGCTTGAGGGTGTTCAGCGTGACGCCGAGACCCTTCAGAAGACCGGGGACCTTGGGCATCAGAACGCCACCTTCAAGATCGCGGTGATCATGATGTTCACCAGGGAGACGGGGACGAGAACCTTCCACGCGAACCGCTGCAACTGGTCCTCGCGGAATCGCGGGTAGCTGAAGCGGACCCACATGATGATGAAGGAGAGCAACATCATCTTGGTGACCATGATCAGCGGACCGACGACGTTCATCCAGTTGTCGACGCTGTCCATGGTGTCCCAGCCGAACCAGGCGAACGGGATGCCCCAGCCGCCGAGGAAGAGCACGGACGCGATGAGCGAGAAGACGCCGGCGGTGGCGAACTCGGCGATGAAGAAGGTGAGGAAGCGGAAGCCCGAGTACTCGGTCATGTAACCCGACACCAGCTCGGACTCCGCGATCGGCATGTCGAAGGGCGTCTGGGTGAGTTCGGCCTGCACCGCGATCATGAAGATGATGAATCCGACGAACTGGGTGAGGATGTAGGGGTTACCGAGCCCGTCCCATCCGAACATCGAGCCGGCGTTCTGCGCGAGCACGATGTCCTGGAGGTTCATGGTGCCGGCCTGGATGATGACGCCGATGACCGCCAACACCATCGGCAACTCGTACGCGATCAACTGACCGGCGGCGCGCAGACCACCGAGCAAGGAGTACTTGTTGGCACTGGCCCAGCCGGCGATGAGGATTCCGAGCACGCTGACCGACGACACCGCCAACATGTAGAACACACCGGCTTCGAAGTTCGTGAACCACGCGTCGGGCCCGAAGGGCACCACGGCCACCAGAAGGAAGGTGGAGACCAGCACCACCAGTGGGGCGATCTTGAAGATGAACCGATCGGCGCGTTCGGGGGTGATGTCTTCCTTCTGCAGCCACTTGCCGACCTCGGCGAACAACTGCATCGACCCGTAGGGTCCGGCCTCCATCGGCCCGAGACGACTCTGCATGAACGACATCATCTTGAAGAGGAAGACGTACACGATGGTGCCGGCCGGCAACAGGACGGCCACGACCCCACCGAGCACGCGCAACAGCGCTTGGGCCCAGTACGGCAGATCGGCGGCGAGCAATGCGGCGTTCATCAGCGGTCGATGTCCCCGAGGATGAAGTACAACGACGCCAGGATCGTGATGATGTCGGGCACGTACACGCCCTTGAGGACCCACGGCACGATCGAGATGTTGTTGAAGCTGGCCGAGCGGATCTTGGTTCGGAACGGACCGAGGTCGCCCTTGCTGACCACGTAGTAGCCCATCTCACCGAGCGGATTCTCGGTGGACACCCAGGCCTCGCCCTCGGGCACCTTGATGATGCGCGGGACCTTGGCCATCACCGGACCCGACGGAATGTCGTCGAGCAACTGATCGACGATGCGGGTGGACTCACGAACCTCTTGCAAGCGCACCCAGCAACGCGCGTAGCTGTCGCCGTCGGGGTGGGTCCACACCTTCCAGTCCACCTTGTTCCACGCCATCGGCAGGGTCTGGTCACGACGCAGGTCCCAGTCGACGCCACTGGCGCGCAGGTTCGCGCCCGACAAGCCGTACTGCATCGCGACGTCCTTCGGAATGACACCGATGCCGCGAGTACGACTCTGGAAGATCTCGTTGCCGAAGAGCAGGTTCTCCATCTCGTCACAGAAGTTGCGCAACTTCTTCATGACCACGCGGGTCTCGTCGATGAAGCCGGCCGGCAGATCGTCCTTGAGGCCGCCGATGCGGTCGAAGTTCGGATGGAATCGTCCACCCGTGGCACCTTCGATGAGGTTCAACACGTACTCGCGGTCACGGAACGCCATGAACACCGGGGTGATGGCACCCATCTGGACACCCAGGTCACCGAGGAACAACGAGACGTTGGCGATGCGCGACAACTCGAACAGGATGGTGCGGATCCATTGGGCGCGCGGCGGCGCCTCGATCTCCATCAACTTCTCGGCGGCCAGGATGAACGGAACCTCGTTGGCGAAACTGCCCAGCCAGTCGATGCGATTGACCAACGCGGTCACCTGCGGATAGGTGCGCACCTCGGTGAGCTTCTCGTAACCGCGGTGCATGTATCCGCACGACGGTTCGGCCCACACCACCTGCTCGCCGTCGAGACGAGCGATGATGCGCAACGTTCCGTGGGTGGCCGGGTGCTGCGGTCCGATGTTGAGGGTCATGCCCTCGGTCTCGAGTTCGACGTTCAGGCGCGCGTCGGCGGCCTGGGCCGCGATGTACGACAACTGACGTCGATCGATCAACGATTCGGTGGAGGTCATTCGGCGTCGCCTTCCTCATCGTCGGACCCGCCGGGGAGCGGCTCCACATCGACGATGCCGGGCCACGGCTTCACGATGCGGGCCAGGAGCGGGAAGTCCTTGCGGAGCGGATGGCCCTCGAAGTCGGAGGGCAGGTACATGTTGCGAAGGTCGGGGTGTCCGGCGAATCCGATGCCGAACATCTCGTGCGTCTCGCGCTCGTGCCAGTTCGCACCGGCGAAGACCGGAATCCAGGACTCGACGACGGGTTCGGAGTCGGGAACGTCGCACTTCACGTTCACACCGACGTGCAACGTGGGGTGAACCACACGGGCCAACACCTGCATGCGGGTCTCTCCGCCCGCGTAACCCTGGGCGATGGTGTCGTCGCGCTCGGGAGCCGGAGCGGTGGGATCGTCCTCGCCCTTGCCGAACGGCGACGGCATCCAGTCGATCGCCGAAAGGAAACAGAAGTAATCGAATCCGAGCGAACGCAACGCGAGCCCGGTGGCACGCCAGGCGTCGGTGCGAACCCGCACCCACACGTCGTCGCCGGGCTTCACGAGGCTGTCGAGCAGCGCGTCGCCGATGGCCGAGCGCAGATCGTCGACGATGCGCTCGCGCAGGGTGTCCCCGGGAATGGCGGCAACGGCGTCAGTCGACACGAGCCACTCCCTTCTTGGTCGCGCCGGACGTGGCCGACTTCGCCGTCTCACCCACGATGATGGGCTTGCTGCCCTCACCTCGCCAACGGGCACCCATGTCCTCGTTGCGGATGCGTTGCTGCAACAACACGACGCCTTCGAGCAGGGCTTCGGGTCGCGGGGGGCAACCGGGCACGTAGACGTCGACCGGGATGATCTGGTCCACGCCCTTGGTGACCGAATAGCTGTCCCAGTAGGGGCCACCGCAGTTCGCGCACGATCCCATGGAAATGACGTACTTGGGCTCGGGCATCTGCTCGTACAGGCGCTTCACGGCCGGCGCCATCTTGTCGGTGACGGTTCCCGAGATCACGACGAGGTCGGCCTGGCGGGGGCTGGCGGGCAACGGGATGACGCCGAGACGCATCACGTCGTACCGAGGCGAGCCGAAAGCGGCGCCCATCTCGATGGCGCA
>WLEG01000134.1 GCA_009704425.1 Actinomycetota bacterium
GGTCAGAACGCCCGCGTCGAGACAGGCCCGTGCCTGCAAGGCCGACAGCGAGTCGAATCCCGGCCACAGCGGCGTCACCATGTACGGATCGGCCTGCAGGTTGAGGATGCGATCGATGGGCCCCGAGGTTGTCTTGCCGTTGGAGAACACCAACGCCACGTCGCACTCGCCGGTCTGAATCTTGACCCACGCCTCGTACAACGCCAGAGCACCGTCGCCCTCCACGTGACTCTCGACGATGGGCGGCCACGCGCCGATGGCGTCGACGGCGGCCACGAAACTGAACGGCTGTCCGCTCATGTAGTCGCAACTGCCGTGGCACCAGAAGCCGATCTTCTGCCGTTCGATGCCGACCTTGGCGATGACGTCGTTGATGACGGGAAGGATCAGTTCCACCGAGGTGAGGGTGGAGCCGACCTGATTGGGTCGCTGGGCCGTTGCGACGATGGCCACGTCACGGCGCGACATCAGCTGGCCCCCGCTTCGGCGCCCATGTCGCGATCGGGTTCACCGGTCGGACGGAAGTGGGCGATGTTCTCCAACGACGGACCCCACTCGCTGCGGTCCTTCCACACCGGTTCGACTCGCATGCCGATACGCACGTCGGTGGCCTCGCATTCCTGGATGAGGTGTTGCATGGAGATGTCGGCACCATCGAGAAGGATCTGGGCCGCCACGTAGGGCAACTTGATCTTCTGGCCGAGGAAGGGCACGTTCACCACGCAGAAGGTGGTGATGGTGCCGCGCGGGCCCACCACCACGTCGTCGCCGAGGATGCGCGCGCACTTCGGGCACACTCCGTTGCGGGGAGGGAAGTACACCAGCGAGCAACCCGGGCATCGCTTGCCGATGAGGGTGCCCTCCAGCAATCCGTTGAGGTGACTGGTGGCGTTGGGACCGGCCGACCAGTTGTAGGTCACCGAGATCGGCTGACGCAGTCGCATGATTCCATCGGCTTCGCTCACGACGCTCCCTCCAACAGGTCGAAACAGGCGATGTCGCGGACGCCGCCCGAACGTTCGGCCGCCCAGCGCACCTTCACCCGCGATCCGGTGCGGACGCGCGCCATGTCCCCGGCGTCCACGGCGTGCAACATGGGCACGGCGGCACCGTCGAGGGTGATGAGGGCCCAGGCGAAGGGATGCTCGAGCGGCTGGTTCGGCTGGGGAACCGACTGCCACGACCAGGTCACGACGGTCCCGGTCTCGGGCAGGGTCACCCACTCGTCCAGTTGCTCGCCGGTGACCGGGTCGAACTCGGCGGGCGGAAAGTACACCCGTCCGTCCGATCCCTTGGTGCCCTCCAGACGACCCTCCTGCAACGACAGGAAGAATCGGGACAACAGGGTTCCGACGGTGCGCTTGTATGGATACTCGACAACGAGTGGAGCGACGAATACTCCGTCGGCCCCCGATGTCGACGACGTGGTTGCTGCAGACACGGGTGCGTTCTTATCACCTGAGGCGCGTCGGGCGCACACCGCCCCCACACGAAATCACGCCCTATCCAATACGACTCACCACTTGCTATTGTCGGAACCGAGTCGGGCCGTGGGGGTCCCGATCGGAATCGTGGGGGAATCATGATCAGGAAACATCGCTCGACCCGAGCCATGATCGCGGTCGCATTGGTCGCCATCACCGCCGTCGGCTGCTCGAATCGCGAGGAGGGGGGCGACGCGACGAGCGCTCCGTCCACCGAGGAACCCACCACCGAGGCACCAGGTGGTTCCGAGGCTCCCACCACCGACGCGCCGACCACCGAGATGTTCGGCGACATGCCCAGTCCGTGCGGTCCGGCCACCGATGCCGGAGTCCCCACCATCGCCGAGGGCCAGAACGGTGGCGACACCTTGCGCCTCGGCACGGCCACCGACCACGGCTACGAGGCCGCGCCCGGACTCACCGTCGAAATGCTCGACGCCGCCGAGGCTTTCGCCGGCTGGTGCAACGCCCAGGGCGGCGTGCGTGGTCTGCCCATCGAGATCGTGGACCTCGACGGCAAGCTGTTCAACGTCCCGGCCGCCACCGAACAGGCCTGTACCGAGACCTTCGCCATGGTCGGCGGAGGCTGGGTGTTCGACAACCAGATGTACCCGCGCTTCCACGAGTGCGGCATGGTGTCGTTCCCCGGATACGCCGTCACCGCCGAGGCCTCGTTGGCCAACGGTCGCGTGCAGCCCATCCCGAACCCGCCGAACCTGAAGCCGGCCTCGTGGTTCTTGTGGGCCAAGCAGTACCAGCCCGAAGCCATCGCCAAGCCGGCGATCATCTTCGGCGACTTCGTGAGCACCAGGATGGTGGCCGAGCAGATCAAGGCCACCATGGTCGCCATCGGTGGATTCGGCGAGCCGGTGATGATCCCCACCAACCCGTCGGGTGAGGCCAACTGGACTCCCTTCGCCCAACGATTGAAGGACGAAGGCGTCACCATGCTCTCGTTGGTGGGCGAGCCCGGCAACATGATCCTGCTGTACAAGGCCATGCGTGAGGTGGGCTACGTGCCCGACCTGGTGCTGAACGACGCCAACCACTACAGCGAGCAGATGGTCGCCGAGGGCAACGCCCAGGCCACCGAGGGCATCCGCGTTCGCACCGTGTACTCGCCGTTCGAGGAGGCCGACCAGAACCCCGCGTTGGCCAAGTTCCTCGAGATCATGGCCGAGTACAACCCCGACGGTCGTATCGCCGGTCTCGGACAGCAGGCCGTCTCGGCCATGTTGCTGTTCGTCCAGTCGGCCAACGCCTGCCTGGACTCCAACGACAACGTGCTCGAGCGCGAGTGCGTGTTGGCCGAGGCCAAGAAGGTCACCTCGTGGACCGCCGGCGGTCTGCACGCCGAGTCGAACCCCGGTGGCAACGAGCCCCCGCGGTGCGGCCTCATCATGGGTGTCGTCGACGGCACCTGGCAGCGCGTGTACCCCGAGCGTGGCAGCGCCGACGACAACGGCAACGGTTGGCGTTGCGATGACGAGCAGGGTGCCGTCGCCATCGAGGGCGACTTCGGCGACACGTCGGTGGCCATCGATCCGACGCGACCCAACTGATCATCGAACGCGATAGGCGCATTCTCATGAACCGGACGACGGGCCGCTGATGCAGGAACTGCTGACGTTCACCATCATCGGCCTGTCGACGGGCGCCATCTACGCGGTGGTGGCCAGTGGACTGGTCGTCACGTACACCACCTCGGGCATCTTCAACCTCGCCCACGGTGCCACCGGCATGCTGGCGGCGTTCACGTATTGGCAGTTGCGTTTCGACTGGGACCTTCCGGCTCCGTTGGCGCTGTTCATCACGTTGTTCGTGTTGTGCCCCCTGTTCGGAATCGTCACCGAGCGATTCGTGATGCGGGGGCTGCAGGGCACCACCGAGGTGGTGCGACTCTCGGTGACGGTCGCGCTCTTCGCGTTCATGATCGGCTTGGCGAACTGGATCTGGCCCAACGACGCCAGCCGCGAGGCGTTCCTCAAGTTCTACGAGGGCAACAGCATCTCCATCGGTGGCTTCAACGTCAGCTGGCACCGCCTCATCACGTTCGGTTGC
Organism: Actinomycetota bacterium; assembly: GCA_009704425.1. GTDB lineage: Bacteria > Actinomycetota > Acidimicrobiia > Acidimicrobiales > Ilumatobacteraceae > Casp-actino8. The sequence continues at coordinate 3,546 of WLEG01000134.1, forward strand.
GCCGTCGTGGTGGCCATCATCCTGCGCATCGTGCTGTACAAGACCCGCATGGGTGTCGCCATGCGCGCCGTGGTGGACGACCGCAACCTCACGGAACTCAACGGTGGTCGACCAGACCGTGTGTCCATGTTCGCCTGGGCCATGGGAGCGTCACTGGCCGGACTCGCGGGCATCCTGTTGGCCGGCGACCAACAACTCAACATCGAGCCGCTCACTCTGCTCGTCATCAACGCCTACGCCGCCGCCATCATCGGCCGCCTCAAGAGCCTGCCGCTCACCTTCCTGGGAGCCGGACTGTTGGGACTGCTCGACGCCTACTACCTGATGGTGTCCGACGAGTCCTGGTTCCCCCAGACGGCGTTCGGTTTCTCGCTCTCGGGAGTGCGCGCGGCGCTTCCGACCATCGTGCTCTTCATCGCCTTGCTCGCCCGACCGCAGAGTCGTTTGCGCGTCGGCACCGCGAAGTTGCGCGACGAGAACCGGGTCCCCGAGTGGCGCACCGCGATCATGGGTGCGGTCGCGCTCGTGGTGGTCGTCATCGGCATCTCCGGCATGCTCACCCGTTCGAACACCCTGCTGTTGTTGAACGGCTTCACGTTCGCCATGGTCACGCTGTCGCTGGTGCCGCTCACCGGTTACGCCGGCCAGATGTCGTTGGCGCCACTGACGTTCGCCGGGCTCGGCGCCATCGCCATGTCGAAACTGCCGGGCAACGGCAGCCTGCTGACCCTCGTCGTGGCCATCGCCATCGTGGCCGTCGTGGGTGCCATCGTGGCCCTGCCGGCATTGAGACTGTCGGGCATCTATCTGGCGCTGTCCACCGCGGCGTTCGCCGTGATGGTCAGCAAGATCGTGTTCAACCAACGACAGACCTTCCAGACCGGCAACATCACCGTGCCGGTTCTGCGGGTTCCCTTCGTCACCATCGACAGCCCGCGGGCGCGACTGATCCTGGCCGCGGTGTGTTTCTCCATCCTGGGCCTCGTCGTGGTGGCGGTGCGCCGCAGCCGTCTCGGACGTCGCCTCATCGCACTGAAGGACTCCCCCGCCGCCGCGGCCACGTTGGGCATGAGCCTCACGCGCACCAAGTTGGCGGCCTTCGCCATCTCGGCCGGCATCGCCGCCTGCGCCGGTGCACTGGCCGGCGACAAGGTCAGCCCGCAGCAGTACGACTTCACGCAGAGTCTGCCCATCGTGTTGTTGGCCGTGGTCGGCGGCGTGGGTTCGGTGGCCGGCGCGTTGTTCGGCGGCCTGTTGCTGGGCGGCAACTCGGTGCTGGCCACCATCGTGCCCTCCGTGAAGAACCTCACCAAGATCGGCCCCGGCACCATCGGCATCACCCTCGGACGCAATCCCCAAGGGGCGGCGGCTCAGATCGGCGACTCGTTCCGACCCTTGATCGAACAACCTCGTCTGATCGCGGTCAGTGCCGCCGGTGCGGTGGGCATCTGGGCGCTGGACACCACGGGCGCCATCTCGCACTGGTCGTTCTTCGTGGCCGGCGTGGTGTGGATCCTGGCGGTCTCCCCCAATCTGCCCGCGTTGATGGCCGCGCCGACTCGCCGTCGCGTCATGGCCGGCGCGTGGCTGGCCATCGGGATGGTCATCGCCGCGGGAATCGACTGGGGCACCGCCCTCGACGCCACCGGCCAGCGCATCATCCTCATCATCGCGTTGGTGGCGTTGTTCGGTGTGGGCGCCCAACGATTGCTGGAGAGCGCACCGCGCTTGCACACGTCCTCCCCCGACCTGGCCGGCCTCGATCGCGAGTTCGGTCGCGAGGAGATCGAGTTGGCCGAGCAGAAGATCGGTGTGGTGCTCTGATGTCGTTGCTCGAGGTTCGCGGCGTGATGGTTCGCTTCGGCGGGGTGATGGCGGTCGGAGGTGTCGACCTCGACGCCGAGGTCGGACAGGTCACCGGACTCATCGGGCCGAACGGTGCCGGAAAAACCACGTTGTTCAACGTCATCAGCGGCATGCAGGAGCCGACCGCGGGAAACGTGCTCGTCAGCGGCGTCGACATCACGGGTGAGGCCCCGCACAAGCGCGCCAAGCGCGGTCTGGCGCGCACCTTCCAACGCCTCGAGTTGTTCTGGTCGCTCAGCGTTCGCGACAACGTTCGCGTGGCGGCCGAATTGGCGGCCGTGCCCGACGTGGACGGCA
>WLEG01000135.1 GCA_009704425.1 Actinomycetota bacterium
GAATGACTTCTCGAAACCGTCGAGCACGCGACCACCCAGACGCTCGAACGACGGTGAGAGACCGGCCAGCGACTCCATGGTGGTGCTGGGGCGCAGGTGCTCGTCCTTGGCCAACGCCACGGAACCGTCGGGGTTCAAGATGGGCACGATGCTGCGATCGAAGCGTCCCTCTTCCTGGGCGCGCGCGGCGCGCTTCTGGCTCTCGAAGGCCAGGGCGTCCACGTCCTCGCGCGTGAAGCCTTCGATGGTTGCGATGAGGTCGGCCGACACGCCTTGGGGCACCAAGGGGTACATCGCGCGCAGAGCGGCGTTGCCCACGGTGAAGTCCGGCGGGCCGCTGGGAGCTGGCCAACGCGACATGGACTCCACACCACCGGCCACCACCACGTCCTGGTGTCCGGCCTGCACGGCCATGGCCGCCCACGACACGGCCTGCTGACCCGAGCCGCAGAAGCGGTTGATGGTCACGCCCGGCGCTTCCACCGGCCAACCGGCGGCCAGCACCGCCATGCGACCGATGCACGCACCATGGTCACCGGCGTCGTTTCCGTTGCCGATGATGACGTCGTCCACGTCGGCGGCGTCGAATCCCACGCGCGCCTGCAGACCCTTCAGAACCTGGGCCAGCAACTCCTGCGGATGGATGTGGTGCAGGGAACCGGTGTCCTTGCCCTTGCCGCGGGGGCTGCGGACTCCGTCGATGATCCAAGCTTCGGCCATGGTGACTCTCCTCGTCAGTGGGAACGAGGAAACCGTAGTGGACGCGGGTGGAGGTGGCTCGCCTCAGCCGGCGGTGCCGGACTGCCGGTCTCCCGACGTCATCGCCTGCACCATGTCGGTGCGGGCCCGAGCCACCCGGGATCGGATGGTTCCCACCGGACATCCGCAGATCTCGGCGGCCTCGTGATATCCCAGACCCAGCACCTGGGTCAGGACGAATGCATCACGGCGGTCCGGGTCCAGCACCGACACCAACTGGGTGAGTTCGACGGTATGACCGGCCGTCACGGAATCCTCGTGACGGCCACTCTGCAGTCTCTGCAACAGGTTGCGTCGGCGGGTCCGTGAACGAATGTGGTCGGCACAGGCGCGACGCGCGATGGTCAGCAGCCACACCTTCGCGTCGCAGTCTCCGCGGAACCGGTGCAACGATCCGATGGCACGGGCGTAGGTGTCCTGGGTGACGTCATCGGCGCTTTGGGTGTCGGTGAGATACGCGCAATAACGCCACACGTCGGCCTGACTGGTCTCCACGAAACGCGAGAGCGCCAGTCGATCCCCTCGTTGGGCCAACATCGCCAAGGTGTTCAATGAATCGGGACTCGACATGACCCACTCATTATGGGCGATCGCGGGAACCAACGGCGGATTTCGGGCGACTGATCCCTCGTGGAAGGGGAGGAAAGAGTCGTTGGTCCCGGTGGCGATGGCGGGGCATCCGGCCGCGACGGCAGAATGGCGCCCATGGACTGCGACGAGGCCCGCCTCATCCTCTCGGCCGACCTCGATCACGAGGCCGGCGCCATGGAATCTCTCGCCGCCCACCGGCACGCCGACGCATGTTCCGAGTGTCGGCGTTGGTTCGACGACGTCGAGCGACTGCAGCGTCGTCTGCGGGTGCGCGAGGCCGAATGGGTGCCCGACTTGTCGGCGGTCATTCTGGAGCGCTCGCATCCGGCCCGCCCCGGCCGTGGCGAATGGGTGCGATATTCCTTGGCGGTGGTGGCACTCACGCAACTCGTCGTGGCACTTCCCTGGCTGTTCGCCGGCAACGATCCGGGAGCGACCATCCACGAGTCCCGCCACATCGGCGCCATGAGCGTGGCGCTGGCGTTGGGTCTGCTGTACACCGTGAAGAATCCGTCGCGGGCCTACGGAATCCTGCCCATCACCGCCGCGTTGGCTCTCACCATGTTGGTGTCGGCGGTGGTCGACGTGGTCCGCGGTTCGACACCGCTCTTGGAAGAGTCCATCCACGTGTTGGAGGTGATGGGTTTCGTGCTGGTGTGGATGCTCGCCGGTCGACCGGGCTCACCACGTTGGTTCAGGCGCGCACCTCGCTCGGTGGGCAACACCACGTCGCGTCTTCGCGACGTCGCCTGACGTTCAGGGGGTCGGAATGTCGAAGCCCACGATGGCGCCGCCGTCGGGCGCGTTGGCCACGAAGGTGGTTCCACCGTGGTCCACGGCGGCCTTGGCCACGATGGCCAATCCGAGACCCGAACCGGGCTGACTCCGCGTGCCGATGGCGCGATAGAAGCGGTCGAACACGTGGGGACGGTCGGCGTCGTCGATGCCCGGACCGTGGTCGCGCACGCGCACCGAGCCTCCGTCCACGTCGATCTCCACCGACGTGCCCGCGGGGCTGTACTTCACGGCGTTCTCCACCAGGTTCGAGATGGCGCGTTGCAGCGAACCCACGCGTCCGTCGACGGGGTTGCCTCCGAGGTCGTTCACGGTGATCGCTCGTCCCGAGCGACGTGCGGCGCGCTGGGCCACCTCGCGGGCCACCGCGACCAGATCGACGGTGGTGATCGGCTCGTCGATCGGATTCTGGTCCGTGGCCAGATCCACCAACTCCGCCGTGAGGTGACTGAGCTCTTCCACCTCCGAGCGAATGTCGGTCAACATCGCCCGACGCTCGGCATCGGGGATGGAATCGAACATGTCGAGGGCCTCGACGTTGGTGCGCAACGCCGTCAACGGCGTGCGCAGTTCGTGGCTGGCGTCGCTGATGAGGCGCTGCTGTTGATCGAGCGACGTGGACAGGGCCGTCATCATGGTGGAGAAACTGCGACCGAGGTCGGCCACTTCGCCCGAGCCCGAGACCGGCACCGGAATGGTGAGGTCGCGGGTGTCAGACACCTGTGAAGCCACCTCGCTGAGACGACGGATGGGGCGCGCGATGCGGGCCGCGACGAACCAACCCACGGCCAAGGCCAGAATCGTGGCGGCCAACCCGCCCAGGATCAGACGCCAACGCATTCCCGACAACACCTCGGTCACGTCGTCCAGATCGCGCGCGGCCTGGAGTGCTCCGTTGGTTCCCCAGGGAATGGTGATGACGCGATAGTCGTTGCCGTCGACGGACACCGTGTGCAGGTGCACGGAGTCGATGTCACCGTCGCCGTCGTCGCCCGCGGCTTGTTCGAGGTCCTCGTCGTCGATGGGCAACACGGGGGAGCCGGTGAAGCACGGCTCGAAGGTGCCGTCGGGGTAGATCAACTGCGCCGCGTCGACGGGTTGGAGCAATGCCAGGGGGCACACGTCGCTCTGACGAATGGGCGGTGGAACGACATCCTCATCATTGTCGTCGGTCTCCTCATCGTCGTCGTCTCGATTTTCGTGATGGCTCTCGTCGTCCTCGTCGTGGTCACGATCGAACGCCCGACCCACCACGCGTTGAGCCGAATCCAGCAGTGAGCGGTCGATGTTCTCGTTCAGCTCGGAGTCCGTGGACCGGTACGCGGCGATACCGCCACCGGCCGACACCAGAGCGGCGATGATCGCCATGGCGCCACCGATCTTCCAGTGAAGTTTCATGCGCGTTCCTCCCAATCGGACTCCGACGGAGGGCGCACCACGTAGCCGACACCGCGAACCGTGTGCAGCACGCGGCCCTCGCCACCCTCCTCGGTCTTGCGACGCAGGTAACCGATGTAGACGTCGAGCGAACGCGAGCCGGTCTCGAAGTTGAAGCCCCAGATGCGGTCGTACAGAACGTCACGTTCCAGCACGATGCCGACGTTGATCATGAGCATCTCGAGCAGATCGAACTCGGTCTTGGTGAGGTGGAGTTCGCGAGTGCCGCGAAAGACGGTTCGGGCACGGGGATCCAGCACCATGTCGCCGACCGTCAACGCGTCGGCGGCGGACTGCTCGTCGGCGGTGCGACGCAACATGGCCCGCAGTCGAGCCGACAGTTCCTCGAGGGCGAACGGCTTCACCACGTAGTCGTCGGCTCCGGCATCCAACCCGGCCACTCGATCGGACACTTCGTGGCGAGCGGTGAGCATGAGAATCGGAAGATGACGGTGCTTCTCGCGCATCATCCGACACGCGGTGAGGCCGTCGATGTGCGGCATGGAGACGTCGAGAATCACCGCGTCGGGGAGCGAGCGCGTCACGGACTCGAGAGCCTGCGATCCGTCGTTCACGGCGGTCACCTCGTAGCCCTGGAAGGTGAGGGCCCGGGTGAGGCTGGTGCGCACGCCGGGGTCGTCCTCGGCGATCAGGATGCGGGCTTTGGCCGTCGAATCGTGGCTGGACACCCGATCAGCGTACGTCGCCCCTGAAAGAGGCATGTAAGAAAGCGCTTCTTACACGTTTCTTGCGCGTTGTTGCGGGAGCTCTTGCGGGAGATCGGGAGAGTGTGGTTCAGCCAAGGAGGCAACCATGATCAATCGTTCCGTCGCCATCACCATCGGACTCGTCCTCGTCGGAGGAGTCGGTGTCACCAGTGCATTGGGTTCGCTCGGCGGTGAACCCGCCCGCCCGACCACCACCCTCGCCACGGTCGCGGCCACGACCCAGGACGCGAGCGCGTTGGTGTCCGGCTCCATGACGACGACAACAGATTCGGGCACCACCGACGTGACCACCACCGAACCGGGCACCACCAATCCGTCCGTGCCCGGCATCGTGGCGGCGGGCATGCCCAGTGCTCCGCCGGCGGTGTCCATCGCACGTGGCGGTGATGACGACGATGACGACGATGACTATGAAGATCACGACGAAGAAGATGACGACGAAGATCACGACGATGATGATCATGACGAGGAAGACGACGACTGATGCTCGCCATGGATGACATCACGCTCGACGACGACGTCGTCTCGTCGGATCGCACGATTCCGGCTCCGCCGGCCAGTCCCATGCGCCTGCCGCGCCCCAGTCGACTCACCGACAACGACATCGCCGCTGTCCTGGCCGCGTACGTTCTGGTGATCACGGGCATCTGGTCGGTGCACGGTGGTCTCGCGGATCTCGGTGGCGGCTGGGCGTCGGCGTGGACCTCGATCACGGCGCTGAGTGGCCTGTACACCTCGGCCGTGGCGCTGATGGCGCTCGTCCTCGTGGCCCGCCCCAAGTCGCTCGAGCGTCGCTTCGGTCTGGACCGTATGTTCGTGTGGCACCGAGTCCTGGGCGACTCGATGGGCCTGTTGCTCGGGCTGCACGTGTTCGCGGCCGTCGTCGCGTGGACGGCCGACTCCGGTGTGAAGAACGCGCTGATCGACCTCACCGGTGGCACGCCCTACATGGCACTGGCGACCGTCGGCGCCGCGCTCATCGGAGTGGTCACCATCACCTCGCTGAAGTCGATCCGCCAAAAATTGGCGTACGAAACCTGGTACTTCGTGCACATGTTGGCCTACGTCGGCATGGCGATCTCGTTCGGTCATGAGATCTATCTCGGATCCGACCTTGCCGACGACACCGTCGCGCGGTGGTTCTGGGTCGGTGCCCACGCGTTGGTGGTGGCGCTACTGATCGTGTCGCGATGGGGCCGCACCGCCGTGGCGTTCGTGCGCCCGTTGCGGGTGTCGTCCATCCAGCACGTCAACCACGACACGGTCGACATCGTCGTGACGGGTCGGGGTTTGCGGGCCCGCGAGGGTGATGCCGGTCAGTTCTGCTTCGTTCGGCCATTGGCGTCCGGTCTGTGGTGGCAATCTCACCCGTTCTCCATGTCGGCGGCGCCCA
>WLEG01000136.1 GCA_009704425.1 Actinomycetota bacterium
CGCGATCCCGAGGAATGGAATCGCATCCGCGGTTGAGCCGGTCAGGCGTAGGGGAAGTCGACGTTCTCGGCCAACGCGTATTGGATGGCGTCGATCAACGCGACGATGTCCTCGAAGTCGGGGCGTCCGGGATTGATCAACGGAGGCGCGAGCCCGACGGATTCCTTCACGGCGGCGCCATCTTGCAGACGTTCGACGAGGAACGAGAATTCGTCGGTGTTCAACGACGTGCGCACCGTCCAGCGCATCACCTCGGCCAGATCGGGGAACTTGCGCAAGACGTCGGCCCCCGACGCCTGAGCGGCCAGCGCGGACAGCAACTGACGTTGACGCCCCATCCGTCCGTAGTCGCTGTCACCGCTTCGTGACCGAGCGAATCCGAGCGCGACGGTCCCGTCCATCTCCACCTCGCCGGGGCCGATGTACGGCGGATAGTCGTGCTTGGCCCCGGGCACGTTCCCGGGCATGGGAACACGCTCGTCCAGCGTGAGCGTCACCCCGCCCAACACGTCCACCAGTTCCAGGAATCCCTGCATGTTCACCAACACGTAGTCGTCGATGGTGATGTCGAACGAGTGACTCAGGCCGCTGGCCAGCGCCACGGCCTCGGGTTGAAGTTCGCCTCGCGCGTACGTGGCGGCGATCTCCTCGTGGGTGAAGACATAGGGATAGATCGCGTTGGCCAGACCGTCGAAGCCCTTCGGAAACTCCGCGGCCATCGCCGATCCGTCGGGGAACCTGACGCGGTTCAGGTTTCTCGGCACCGACACCATGCCGATGCGACCGGAATCACGATGGATCATGACGAGGATCATGGAGTCGGTCCGCATGGCCCATCGACCCGGGCCCTCGTCCCCGCCGAGCAACAACACGGTGGTGAACTCCTCGCCGGATGCATCGGAGGCGCTGCCCGCCAGCGGATCCGAACTACCCGACGACACGAACACGTCGGCGATGACGCCGGACAGGTCGTGGACGCGGGTGACGGCGTAAGCGGTGGGCGCCAACAACACCATCACTCCGGCGACCGCGAGCGACGTGGCCAAACGCTTCGGGGACTCGGGGGCTCGTGCTCGCACCGTTTCCACCACCGCCACCAGTCGGGTGAGGACGAAGAGGACCCCCACCACCTCCAACGCCCGCAGGACGTTGCGGTCCAACACGAGGCTGGTGATCTCGTCGCGACGAATGATCAGAACGGCCAGAACGGCCACCGGCAGAACGACCCCGCACAACAGGAGGACGAGTGACAACACCCGCCGACGGAAATAGGACGGCGATCCGGGGAGGACGAGGCTCGCGACGACCGACCACGAGGGGCCGCGCGTCGACTCGTTCGTGGTCGCCGAACCCGTTTCGGACTCGGACGACGCGTTCGCGCCGTCCACCGGAAACTCGGCCAGTCGGCGTAGCGCCTTCGGATCGGACTTCTTCGGCACGGGGAAACCCTACGGCCCGCGAACACGACTATCCCGTCACCTCTCGCCCCGACGACGTGCATCGTGCGAGAATCGCGGTGTGACATCCGACGGTACATCCGTTCCCACGCTGCACTGGTCCGACTCGAGCGTCGAGGTGCACAAGCTCGTCGTCGGTCCGTACGACAACAACGTGTTCGTGGTGCGTTGTCGGTCCACGGGCGAGGCGGTCCTCATCGACGCGGCCAACGAACACGAGAAATTGCTCGACATCAGCGCGCGCTTGGGTGTTCGCCGGGTGCTGGAGACCCACGGGCACCACGACCACATCCAAGCGATTCCCGCGATGCGAGAGGCCGGCTACGAAGTGGCGGTCACCGCACTCGACGCACCCATGTTGGGTGACCTCGGCTACGACGTCTTCGTCGAACACGACGACGTGATCGAAGTGGGACGACTGCGCCTGCGCGCGATCCTCAACCCCGGCCACACCCCGGGTTCGATCTCCTTCCGGGTGATCGACACCCCGCTGTTGTTCACGGGTGACACCCTCTTCCCCGGCGGACCCGGAGCGACCAAGTTCCCCGGCGGTGATTTCGACACCATCATCGACTCCATCGACAATCTTCTGTTCGTGCATCCCGCCGACACCATCGTTCTGCCGGGACACGGCTCCGACACCACCATCGGCGCGGAACGTCCGCACCTGAAGGAATGGGTCGATCGTGGGTGGTGAGTCGCCGCGACTCGGTGGGATGGTGATCGACCGCCACCCGCCGGCAGGTCGCGAGACCGGTGACGTGATGCCCGACGGACGGGCCACCTCCCGCACGCGCGACGATCTGCGTCGCATCCCGTCGTTCCGCAACGCGTTGTCGGTGGTCGGCGTTCACGCCCAAACGATCGCACTGATGGTCGTCGCGGTCCGGCTGGGTCCGATCACGTGGATTCCCGTCTTCCTGCTCATGGGTCGGGCCCACGCCCAATTCGCGTCGTTGATGCACGAGTCGGCCCATCGCCTGCTGTTTCGGAATCGTCGCGCGAACGACGTCGTGGGGCGTTGGTTGATCGGATATCCGGCCTTCACCAACACCGACGCCTATCGCCGGGTTCACATGGCGCACCACCGCGAGGAGTTCGGCCCGAACGAACCCGACATCGCGTTGTACGCGAACTATCCGATCTCCGACGCGTCCTGGCGACGCAAGATGTGGCGGGACGCAACCGGTCGCACGGGACTGCGATTGCTCACCGACCAGTTGCGCGGACTGCGTAGTGACGTACCCGTGGTGCGCCGGTCACAACGACGTATCTGGTTCGTGCAACTGGTGCTGTTCACGGCGTGCGTTCTCGCGGGTGCGTGGTGGGTGTACCCGTTGTTCTGGCTGCTTCCGTTCCTCACCGTGTGGCGGGTGATCAATCGCCTTCGCTCGGTCGCCGAGCACGGCGGACTCGAAGCCTCCGACGATCGTCGGGTGGCCACCCACTCGGTCCGCCAAGGGTGGTGGCCCCGTTTCGCGATGGTCCCGTTCAACATCGGCTTCCACCTGGCCCATCACGTGGACGCCGGAGTGCCGTTCCGAAACCTCCCCCGCTACCACCACCTGTTGTGCGAATCGGGATACGTCACCCCGGAGCTGGAGTACCCCCGCTACCGCGATCTGTGGAGAGCCTTGCGCGCCGGTCGATGACCGAAACCACGCTCTGACGTGGGCCGATGGTCGCGTTTCGCCATCCGAAATTTGCACTACGGTCATAGGGGAAATTGGGGGTCGCCTCTAGACTTCGACCCGTGAGCGACTCCCCCACCCTGTTCGCCGTGCACGACCTGCATGCCCGTCCCACCACCGAGGACGACGGCCCCGCACCCGCCGACATCCTGAAGGGCCTGAACCTCACGGTGAACGCCGGCGAAGTTCACGCCATCATGGGCCCGAACGGGTGTGGCAAGAGCACCCTGGCCAGCTGCCTGTTGGCCTCCCCCGAATACGAAGTCACCAGCGGCCGCATCGAGTTCAAGGGCGACGACATCACCGATTGGCCCACCGACGTGCGCGCCAAGGCCGGGATGTTCCTCGGTTTCCAGTACCCGCAGGAAATCGCCGGTGTGTCGGTGATCCAGTTCCTTCGCCAGGCTCTGAGCGCGCGTAAGGGAATCGACCTCTCGGTGCTGGAGTTGCGCTTGGCCACCATGGATTGGATGAAGCGCCTGGGTATGGACTCGTCCTTCGTGGACCGCTATCTGAACGAAGGTTTCTCGGGCGGCGAGAAGAAGCGCAACGAGATCATGCAGATGGCCATCCTCGAACCCGACCTGGCCGTTCTCGACGAGACCGACAGCGGACTCGACATCGACGCATTGCGCATCGTGGCCAAGGGCATTCGTGAAGTGCGCGCCGATCGACCTTCCATGGGCGTGGTGCTCATCACCCACTATCAACGTCTCCTCGACGAACTCGCCCCCGATCACGTTCACGTGATGGTGGACGGTCGGATCGTCGCCAGTGGCGGAATGGAGATCGCCGAGAAGTTGGAAGTCTCCGGATACGAGTCGTTCCGCCCGTGAGCAATTCCGTCGACTGGTCCGCCGTCAAGGCCGATTTTCCGGTGTTGCAGCGTCGTATCGACGGCGAGCGACTGGTGTACCTCGATTCGGCGAACACGTCGCAGAAGCCCGACGCGGTCATCGACGCCATGGCCGACTTCATGCGCCACGGCTACGCCCCCATCAACCGCAGTGCGTACCGAATGGCCGGGGAGGCCACCGACGCCTTCGAAGGGGCGCGCTCGAAGGTGCAGAAGTTCATCAACGCTCCCCACGCCCACGAGGTGGTATTCACCAAGAACGCCACCGAGTCGTCGAACCTCATCGCGGCTTCATGGGGTCGCGCGAATCTGAACCGCGGCGACGTGGTGGTGCTCACGCACATGGAGCACCACGCCAACATCGTTCCGTGGCACATGTTGGTCGCCGAACGCGGAATCGAGCTGCGTTGGATTCCCCTCACCGCCGACGGGGAGCTCGATCTGTCGAACCTCGGTGACATTCTCGATGGCGCCAAGGTGCTCTCGTTCACCGCCATGAGCAACGTGCTGGGCACCATCACTCCGGTGGCGGCACTGTGCCGAGCCGCCCACGACGCCGGCGCGTTGGCCATCGTGGACGCCTGCCAGTACGTGCCCCACAACGTCACCGACGTACAGGCATGGGGTGCGGACTTCGTCACCTTCAGCGGCCACAAGATGGTCGGACCCTCGGGCATCGGCGTCATGTGGGGTCGCGAAGCGTTGCTCGATGCGATGCCACCGTTCCTCGGCGGCGGCAACATGATCGCCGACGTGAGGTTGGACGGTTTCACCTGCGCCGAATTGCCATCCAAGTTCGAGGCCGGCACCCCTCCCATCGTCGAGGCCATCGGTCTGGGCGCCGCGGTCGATTACCTGGCGAATATCGGCATGGCCAACGTGCGACGCCACGAGATGCACCTCACCTCGTACGCGCTCGACACCCTCACCGAGCGTTACGGCGACGACATCACCATTCATGGTCCGCGCAACCCCGAGGTCCGTGGAGCCGTGCTGAGCTTCGCGTTCCGGGGAATCCATCCCCACGACATCAGCCAGGTGCTGGACGAGAAGAACGTGTGCGTGCGCGCCGGCCACCATTGCGCCAAGCCCCTCATGCGCCTGCTGGGGGCCAACGCCACCGCCCGCGCCAGCTTCTACATCTACAACGACGAGTCCGACGCCGACGCGCTCGCTGACGCCCTCGACGGCGCAAGCGATATCTTCGGTTTCTGAAACACGAGAGGAACACCATGCCCGGCCTCGAAGACCTGTACCGCGAGATCATCCTCGACCACTACCGCTCTCCCCGCAACCGCGGCGAACTTCCTCCGCCCGCGAACAAGGCCGAGGGTCACAATCCGCTCTGTGGCGACGAGATCACGGTGTTCGTGCAGGTGGACGGCGACGTTGTGTCCGATGTGAAGGTGTCGGGACAGGGCTGCAGCATCTCGCAGAGTTCGGCCTCGATGATGTCGCAGGCCATCAAGGGCAAGTCGTTGGACGAGGTGCGTGCCCTGGTGCACCGCTTCAAGGTGATGATGTCCATCGAGGAGGACGCCGACGAGGCCGCGACGACGACGGTGAAGTTGGGCGACCTCGAGGCACTGCAGGGCGTCGTGAAGTTCCCCGTGCGTATCAAGTGCGCGACCTTGGCCTGGAACACCCTGGTCGAAGCGCTCGACGCCTGAACATCACTTTTTGTGACAG
>WLEG01000137.1 GCA_009704425.1 Actinomycetota bacterium
CGATGTGGTAGATCACTCCGTGTTGTCGGTCCACGCGCACGCCCAACTTGTGCGCCCGCAGGATTCGTTCGTCGTCCTCGAAACCCCACGACACGAACCGTTCGTTCTCCATGCCGTACGCGAGGAATGTTTCGCGATCGAACACGAAACAGCCACCCACACTGAGCGCCTCGATGATCTTGCACGAATTCGGGGGCAACGCGTCCAGTTCCCCGCGCTCCAACCATGAATGTGCCGCATGCGGCACCTCGACCATTCGGCCGTCGAAGGGATACACCAGATCGGCGTCCCCCCGACGCAGTGTCTCCAGTGCTCGGCGCCACTGCGCCGACGGAAGAACCACGTCGGTGTCCACCACGGCGATGATGGGACTGGTCGCCCGACGCGCGAGGTCGTTGTTGATGCGGGTCCGGTGAAACGCCTGTTGCGGGGGATCGAAGACCGGAATCACCTCCACCCGTGAGTCCAGATGTTCGATCACCGTCGACGGATCTCCGACACCCACCAGGATCCGGCACGTCATGGTGTTCAGGATGGCTCGGGTGCAGGTGACCAGGTTGCGCAACCGGTCTGGCGTGTCCACACGAACCGGAGTCAGAACGGTCAGATCGGTGGCGTCGAACGGTTCGGGTCGCTGGTGGGCTCCGCGGACCACCCACGGCCACGTGGCGATGTCGGCTTCCAATTCCGCGCGGCTCATGGCGTTCACCCGCTCGCGTTCCACTTGCGACAACGCGTGATACCCCGAGGATTCGTCGCGTCCGGCGACGGACTCGTGATCCATGTGAAAGGCGGGACCACTGACGCGCTCCACCCGCGCTCCCAGAATCGCGAGTCGCTCCACGCGTTCCACGTCCTCCGGCGCCCAACCGACCAGATACTCGTTCTCCATACCGGCGCGTTCGAACGCATTGGACGACCACACCTGACACAAACCGGTCGGCACGCCCACCATCGGACGCGGGCGAGCGATGCGCGAGAGAGTCATCTCACCGGCGGCGAACTCGTCGCGTTCGGTCCGTGGGACACCGACAGCGAACGAGAAGGGCAACACCATGTCCGCACCACCGGACCGGACGAGTTCGATCGCCTCGAGCAATTGCCCCACCGGCAGCACCGTGTCGGTGTCGCAGTGCACGCGAATGGGTGCATCGATCGAACGAGACACCTCGTTGATGATCCGATTGGTGTGAAACGCATGATCCGGTGAACCGTCGACACCGACGACCTCCACCGACGCGGGAAGAACCGCGCGCAGAGCCTCGGGCTGCTCGCAGCCCACGACCACCCGGCAGTCGTAGGTCGACGTCAACTGCCTGGTGAGCGCCAGCACGTTGGCCAAACGGTCCGCGCTCTCGACACGCACCGGAATGACGACCGCCACGTCGTCGAGTCGCACGGGGCGTGACCGTTCCCGTGAGTCCGTCGACTCCGTCCGCCACGCCTGCACCGCCTCGCAGACATCCAGCTGCTTGCGCCTTCTCGAGCCGGGGATGTGTTCGCCGGGCAGTGCCATGATCTCCGCGCGCGCCTCGTCCAACCTCATCGATTCGAAGAGACAGTCGATCCGGGCCTCGCGTGGCCAGCGATCGAACATCTCCAGGTTGTACGCCATGCCGTCGTCGGTGAACCCATCGGTCCCGTATCGGATCAGTTCGTCCGCGCGCCTGATCGCCCGTTCGAGGTCGCCGGTCACCATGTGCTGGCGCACCTGGAGCCAGACGAACGTCTTGAACGTCGGATCGAGGGCCCGACCACGATCGATCACGGGTTGGGCGTCGCGCCCTTGCGCGATCATCAAGTCGGCCAATGACGCGTAGATCTGCACGTCGAAACGCGTGAGGGGTCCACCGCTCTCGATGCGCTCGATGCCCGTGCGCCACGCCTGCTCGGCGAGGTCCGCTCGACCCAACGCCAGGTGCACCCGCCCCAGATGATTCCAGAGGTTGATCTTCTCCGGATGCACCTTCAGTTCGGCGAGCAACAACGGAAGGTTGCGCCGGTGCTTGGCGGTGAGATCGCCCTCGTAACCGTGGTGCAGGATGTCGATGGCGATGGGGCGCAACACGCGCGACGTTTCCTGCGCCACGCGCACGATGTCGCCCATGGTGGACTCGTGGATCTCACCGGTGAAGCGGATGTCGTCACGATGACGCCACAGTCGGTAGTCGGTGTACGGCGTCCAGTTCACCTGCGTGTGCATGTTCAGTCCGAACGCCATCACGTCGGAGGACTCGCCCACCAACGCGCGCATGGCCCGCGCGTCGTCCATCACCAACTCCTCGTCGGCATCGATGTACAACACCCACTCGGCGGTGACGGCATCGAGGGCGACGTTGCGCGAGGCCGCGAAGTCGTCACGCCATGGCTTGTGCGAGACGCGGGCTCCGAAGGATTCGGCGATGGCCACCGTGTCGTCGGTGCTTCCGGTGTCGACCACCACGATCTCGTCGCAGAACTCCCGGATCGAACCCAGACAACGCCGAAGATG
The DNA here is from genome assembly GCA_009704425.1 of Actinomycetota bacterium. Lineage (GTDB taxonomy): Bacteria > Actinomycetota > Acidimicrobiia > Acidimicrobiales > Ilumatobacteraceae > Casp-actino8. Next base: position 2,492 of record WLEG01000137.1, read on the forward strand.
CTCGGCTTCGTTCTTGACGATGATCGCCGCCGCGATCAGCGGACGAGCAATGGTCATCTAACCGTGGGAATCGTCCCCGACACGGTCACCGGGGTGACGGGCGTGGTGGTCGTGGTCGAACTGTTGGACCCCGACGGCTGAACAGTGGTGGTGGGTGCCGGCACTGCTGTCGTCGTGGGTGCCTGCTGCACCTGGATGTGGTTGGCACTCACCACGCACGCCAAGCCCGGAATCTGCGGGCTCGCGTACCAGTCGACGATTCCGTTGCTGTCGTAGTTGAAAGCACGATCGTAGAAAGCGTTGCCACTGGGATCGAGATCGAGGATTTGGAAGAAAGCGTTTCCACTGGCGTCACGCAGTGAGATACCGATCGTGTTGGAACTGATGTCGTAGCCCCAGTTGCCACTCGGATGCGGAAGGTACGGATAGTTGCCGCTCGGGTCCAACAACGCGTTTCCGCTGCCGTCGAGCAGGATGTTGCCACTGGTACCGCACAACAGGTTGCCGCTGGCGTCGAGCAGGAAGTTTCCGCTGGCGTCACGCAGGAAGTTGCCACTCAGGTACGTCTCGTACATGTAGTTGGCCGACGAATATGAGCCTGTGTTGCCACTGGGGTCCATCCACTGGAAGTTGAAGTTGCCGCTTCCGTCGATGATGGAGGACGGCCGCACGGGCAGACTCACGCGCGACGCCGAATCCTTGGCCTTGCCCATCACGAACGAGGCCACCGACGGAGCAGTGATTCCCGCGGCCAGGAGACCCAGAACGAACTTTCGTCGTGAGGGTTCGACCTTCTCGGCGACCGCGTCCAGGATCTCGTCATTAGCCATGACACGACCCTAACCGGTTACAGCCCCAGATGCGTCGCCAGAGCTCGATCGACATCGTTCATCGATCGGGAGGGAACCACCCCGACGATGTCGCCGAGTCGCCGGATGCTCACCGACCGAACCTGTTCGCACTGCGCTTTCGAGTTGCGCGGGAGTCCGGTGTCGGCGGCGAAGAGCAACACCTGGAACGGATGCACCACCTCGGTGTTCGAGGTGACGGGCACGACCGTGATCACTCCTCGACCCAATCGCGTGGCGGCCATGTTGGCGCCGTCGTTCGACACGATGACGGCCGGTCTCCGTTTGCCGGCTTCTTGGCCGACGGCGGGGTCGAGGTCCACCATGCGAATCTCTCCGCGTCTCACGTTCCGATCCCGTCGGCAACCGTTCCGTCCCAGGCGAGGTTGTCGGGGTTCGCGTCCCACTCCGACCAGGCTTCGGTGTACGCCGCGACCAATTGGCTCGCGCGCAGAAGTTCGATGGCCTTGGCCACGACCGCCGAGCGTGAATCGACGCCTTGCTGCTCGGCGTACCGATCCAGGAACTCGACGTCATCATCGGGGAGGCTGATACTCAACTTCACACCTCGATCCTACTGTTGGTCATACCATGGTCATACCCGCCCAACTCCTCCCACAACCGTGACATGGCCGGGGACGGAGACCCGTCGCTCCACGGGTCGGCGGCCAACATGCGCAGGTAGGCGCGCCACTCCGTGGCCAGACCGACCCGATCCCGGCGCTCGGCGTGCAGTCGAAGCCGTACCGCCAGCAGATCCTCCTGGCCCGGCACCGCCAACAGGCCCTGCCCGGTGGCCCAGTACACCCCGTCGGGGTCGTGGGCGTCGGCGCACATGTCGGCCAACATGCCCGCGGCCCTCACCACCAGCATCACGGCATCGGTGGCCAGACCCGTGGAATCACTCCATATATATGACGCACCGGAGAACGGCGTGCCCCGCACCAACGACAACCCGTAGCGCAGGGCCTCCATCCCCCCGTCCTCCGGCCACCGCCGGGCGTGATCCACGCATCGGCGCAGGATCTCGACGTCGCTCACCACCCCGGTGAGTACCAGCTCGTCGTTGAGGGTCACAGCCAGACCCGAGACACCCTCGCCCGCCACCTGCAGGGCCCGACGCGCGTCACTGGTGATGTTGGCGAACGTGGAATCCTTCACCGGTTCGGCCCAGATGTCGGCCCGAGCCATCGACCGGAAGCGTTTGGACGGATGCATCGCCAACCACACCAACAGTTCCTCGCTGCGAGCCCGGGCGAACCTCACCCGATCGCCATCGGCGGTAGTCACGCTCACCGGGCCCAACACTCCGGCGACGAAGTCGTGCACCGGCACGCACGTCGGCACCGCCACCCGCTCGTCGATGACGAGCGCGTCATCATTCAGGTCGTCCTCGCTCAGCATCTCCACGGTGGGCGTGGACCCGTCACGTCGTCGTCGACGCAACGTGTCCCGCCCGGCCACCACACCCATGGCCGTCACGCCTGCCACCATCGGAGTGACCCAGATCGGAGTCTCGCCACCGCGACCATCGTCGTCGACATCGCGCACGTCGCACGTCGTGGCCCGCGCGACACCACTGCCGTGCACCATCGGGGTCACCACCGTGGCGACCATCAGGTATCGCGCGACGGCCCCCATGAAGGTGCGCGTCGACACGGCGCCGCGCGCGAGACGGACGACGTCGACCACCAGTGAACCGACGATCCACGACACACAGGTCGCGCCCACGACCAACGCGACACGGATGATGAGGGTTGCGGGGTCGCCGTTCACGTGCTCACCAACCTCGCGGTGCGGGTGGACGACACCACTCGATCATCGACACCCACCAACCGCAACAACGTGGTGGGTTGACGCAGACGAACGGTGACCGTCACTCCACGGAAGTCCGCACTCACGTCGCCGTCCAACCCGTGCGCATCCAGGTACGCCCGCGCCGTGACCGTCGCGCGACGCGGGTCGACGAGTCGCCAACCCAACCGCACGAGGGTCACTTCCTGGGCTCCGGCGCGCGCCGCGTTCTCGGCATGATCCCCCGCCGTCACGTGGGCGGCGACCAACCGACCACTGTCGACGGCCAACCCGGCGATCACCACGAAGGTGAGCACGAGCGCCGTCACCATGGCCGTCACCACTCCGCGATCCCGCACGGATGGCTTCGCCATCTCCACCATCAGTCTCCTCCTCGATAACGATCGACGACCTCGGACGAACTCGCCACCATCGACGTGCTTCCCGCCCCGAGCAAGCCGAGTCCCCGGGTCGACGTGGAACAGGCCACGCGCACCGTCACCCACGTCGA
>WLEG01000138.1 GCA_009704425.1 Actinomycetota bacterium
CACCGAGCGAAACGGCGATGACCCCGGAGCCCGACGGGAAGATCTCGACGGGAGCCGAACGCTGGTTGGTCGTGCCATCGCCCAATCGGCCGTAGCTGCCGTTACCCCAACACTTGAGCCCGTTGGTGTTGGTGACGGCGCACGTGTGCACTGTTCCCACCGACAATTGGGTGACCCCCGACGACAGTCCCGTCACGGCCACCGGACTCCAACTGTCGGTGTTCGAGCCCCGACCCAGCACGCCCGACACGCCGTCTCCCCAACACTGCACACCACCGCCCGAGGAGAGGACGCAGTTGTGTTGGAGTCCCGAGCCGATGGCCACCACGTCCGAGAGGCCCGACACCGTCACCGGGATGTTGGAGTTCGACTTCGCGGCATCATTTCCCAGTTGCAGCTCCATGTCCCGCCCCCAGCACCGAACGGTGCCGTTGGGTCGAACGACGCAGGTGTGCCTTTCATCGGCGCCGATTGCGCCGAACGACGACGCGAATGCGTACGTGGGGTTCGCCTCACTCATCTCAGCCGACGCCCGATCCCGAATCAGCACCCCCGCGATCAGCAGGAACGCCACGAGCAACAGCCGACCGGGCAGACGAGAGAACTGGTCCATGCCTGACAAACGATCGATGGGTTTGTTTCGTGACAAGGATCCGAGTGAGCCACGGTTGCGCGACCCACGCCCGACGACGACCCCTAGGCGTCCGCCGCCCGCGACCGCGCCGCACCCAGTTCGGCCAACAGATCGGCCACCCGGGCACGTATCTGGTCGCGTATCCCACGCACCACGTCGATCGACTGGCCCCGCGGGTCGTCCAACGGCCAGTCGATGTAGCGCTTCCCGGGCACGTACGGGCACGTGTCGCCGCAGCCCATCGTCACCACCACGTCGACGGCGTGCAGCAGCTCGTCGGTGAACTTCTGCGGTACGTAACCGGAGATGTCGATTCCGACCTCGCGCATGGCCTCGACGGCCACCGGATTCACGTGTTCCGCCGGTTCGGAACCACCCGAGTAGATACGCACGTCGTCGCCGCCCATCGATCGCGCGAAACCCGCGGCCATCTGCGAGCGACCGGCGTTGTGAATGCAGAGGAAGAGGATGCCGGGCATCAGTCGTTCCGCGGAAAGAGGACCGTCAGGAGGGCGAACGCCACCACGCCGCCGATCACCTGCATGAGAGCGAACATGGGCCACGAACCCGGGGCGATGCCGGCGAAGGAGTCCGAGAACATGCGTCCGAAGGCCACCGCCGGATTGGCGATGCTGGTGGACGAGGTGAACCAATACGCACCGGTGATCCATGCAGCCACCAAGGCCGCCACGTTCGCGCCGGCCCGTTGGCCGCCACGGATGACGATCAACAGCCCCACCACCGCCACCGCCTCGGCGAACCACTGCGACCCGCCGTCACGAATCTTCGACGACGTCTCGAACAACGGATGACCGAACATCGCGTTGGCCATCCAGCACCCCGTGACCGCACCCGCGAACTGGGCGACGATGTCGCCCGCCAGTCGGGCGAGTCGCACGTCGCGATCCAACATTGACATCACGACCGACACCACCGGATTGAACGACGCTCCCGAGACGGGACCGAAGACGGTGATGAGACCCAGCAGTGCGCCGCCGGTGGCGATCGCGTTGGCCAACAACTGCACACCGACGTCGTCGGTGAGATTGGTGGCCATGATGCCCGATCCGACCACGGCCATCACCAGCAGTGCGGTGCCCACGAACTCGGCGAAGTGGCGACGGAGGTTCATCGACGCCGAGACTAGTGCTCGGTTGAAAAGGGTCCGATTCGAACCAGACGTGCCACTCGGTGAACTTCTGGTGAACACGAAAACGGGCGCACGTTTCACATCTCGATGACGTTGGCCCCCAGCGAGGCGGCGTAATCACGGGTGTCACGCTCGCAGGTGAACAACACCACCTGGTGTTCGGCCGAGACACTCTTCAACAACTGGACGGCCGCTTGCTGACGCACGTCGTCGAAATGAATGAGTGGGTCGTCGCAGATGATGGGCAGCGCGATCTGACGACGTGACGCATCTTGTTGGGCGAAAGCCAGACGAATCGCCAGATACAGCAACGCGCGTCCACCATCGGAGATGGCGTGGTCGCCGACGCGACCGTCGGAGCCGACGCGTTCGATGAGCAGCTTGCCGGCCTCGTCGCGACGTTTGATGACCGTGCCCCAACCGGGCACGACCTCGGCCACCAGATCACTGGCACGGGCCACCACCGGATCCTGATTGTCGCGTTCGTGTTCGTCGATGGCGGCACCCAGCAACTCATGTGCCGTGGCCAACGTTTCGTGACGTGCTTTCGCTTCTTCCTTGGCGTCCTCGAGGTTGCCCTTCTGCAACAGCAACCCGGGCAACACTTCGGTGCCCTCCAAGCCGTCGATTTCGACACGGATCTCGCCGAGTCGAGTGTTCGACGCGTCTCGCTCGACCCGGATCGCCTGCGCTCGCGACTGGGCGATCTCTAATTGGACGCGAAGTTCCGCCGAGTCCTGATACGTGGACATGATCTCGCGCACCTCGGGCGAATCCAGATCGGCTCCCCGAACCTGAGCTTCGGCCTGCCGGACGGCGTCCTCCGCAGCTCGACGTCGCGACGCCACCTCCTTCGCCTCGTTCACGCGAGCGACAATCGCCGCGGGAGTGAGGCCGTCGATCTCCGACGCCACCGGCGCCGTCAACTCGCTCATACGATCGCGAAGAGCGGTCAGAGCGTCATTCGCGGTGGTCAACGATGCACTCGCCATGACGGCGGCCTCGTACTTCGTGAGCCACTTCTCGAAGGCCGTGTTGACCAAACCCACGCTGATCCCCCGAGGTTCCAGGAGTCCGCGGACCACCGCCTCCGCCTCGGCCACGTCGGGCTCGAGGTCGGTCACCCGTCGGGCCAACGTGGCGGCCTGATCGTCGAGTTCGCGAAGCGTGCGTCGCCGCGCGGCCAGTTCGATCAACTGCTGCAACTGCTTCTGCGCGAGATCGACCGAGGTGACGTGCCGGGCCAACACTCCCAGACTCTCATCCAGTAGACGGCGATGATTTTGAGCGCTCTCACGATGTTCGGTGGCGCGTCCCTGCAGATTCGCCAGAGTGGTGCTGTCGGCGACGGGGGCACGATCGCTCGTAGCCGCCGACGTGCCGGCACGACCGAACACGAAGTACGCGGCGGCACCAAGTGCCACCACGACGGCCGCTCCCCAATGGAAGAAACTCGCGCCCGCCACCAACAGCACCGCCAGTGCCACCAGCTTCGGGTCGGGCCCCGTCGTCGTCGCTGACGGCGTGGGCGCTCCGTTGGCCGACTTTCGTCGTTCGGTCTCCCCCACCACCTGAGCCTCGGCGTCGATGGCCCTGTTGGTGTCCTCCGACCAACGCACGGCGCGGTTGACGAGGTCGGGCAGTTGGGTTTCGATGGCGTCCAGCCGAGCGAGGTCGGCATCATCCAGACCCGCGGTGCGAGCGAGATTGCCAGCAGACGTTTCGGTGGCGGTTCGCTGACCTTCGATGTCGGAGAGTCGGGCGCGCGCGTTACCGGCGTCTTCACGGGCTTTCAATAAGGCGGACGTCGCGTCGGTGATCTGCAACCGTTCGGGTGCGCGGAGAGTTCGGCCCTCGAGGAGTGACACGTCCATGCCAGCCGCCGCGGCCGCCGACCCGAATTGGGTTCGAGACTGTTCGACCTCGTGAGCAGCAGAGGTGATGCGTCCCGCCAGGTCGGTGATCTCCACGACGTTGTCGACCACGATGGACCACGATGCCGAAATCGCGGGCGTGTCGGCAAGAGCGGCCTGAGCTCGATCCAATTGAACATGATGATCGTGACCCTTGAGCACGCGAGAGAGCAGGCCCTCCCGACTCGCGTTCACGGCCAGTTCGGTATCCAGTTCGGTGATCCGACCGCTGATCTGATCACGCTCGGCGACCAGTCGTGCCACGACATCCGGGTTGGTCCGGGCCTCCTTGATCTCCTTCTCGATGGCGTTGATCTCCGTCGTCAACGACTTGACGAGCCTCTCCGCCTTGCCGGATGCCTCACGCAGGCCCTTCAACGCCTCGCGAGGATTGCGCACGCCCGAGGTGCCCCCCATGGCGAAACGGGCGAACAAGTTCTCGAACGACCCACCCGAGCCGATGTCGCCCAGCGTGGCCCCGTAACACCGATACATCAGCTCGTAGTCGTTCGGATCGATGCCTCCAAGGAACCTCTGGAACGCCTCTCCGTCTACCTCGGTGGCCCCGACAAACCCCGAGCGCTTGTCGCGCGGAGTACCGGACTTCAGGAGCTCGAAGCCTGCGTGCAGGTCGACGGGGTCGACACCGAATGTCCCGATCAGGCGTCCGCCCAACTTGCCGTCTCCTCCACCGCGAAACGCCTCGGTGTTGTTGGCGAACGCGCGCCACGGACCGCCGATGGCCCACGTGAGAAATTCGGCCAGAGTTGACTTGCCCGATTCGTTGGAACCATGAACAACGACGAAGTCGTGGTCGAGACCCTCGAAGGTTCGCCCGGAATGACGGCCGAACGAGAGATCACGAACCTCGGAGATGGTCAGGCGCTTCACTTGGACTCCGTCATGGCGTTGACCAACACGTCGGTCACGGCGTTCCTGGTTTCGTCGTCGAGTTCCCGTTCGTTGAGTTTCGTCAGCGCCGCCGCCAACACGGTCTTGCGCTCGCGCTCGGCCGCTAGGTCGATCTTGGCCCGACACGACGTACGAACCTTCACGACGGCGCCATCGCCGAGAACGTCGGCGGCTTCCTCCAGCATGGACTCAACTGTCGACTTCCAACCGGGCGCGTCCGTGGAACGAATGTCGGCCAGATCGGTGGAGCCGGTGAGTTCGAGGCGCACCATCACCGGCAAGCCCTCGGCCTCGGCCACCACCCGGGCCAACGTTGCGTTCACCACGTCGTTCAGTTCCGTGATGGCGTCGACCGAGTCGACCGGCACCGACACCCGCTCGAAGCGCACGGTGGAGCAGTCGACGAAGCGGGGTTCGAGCACCCGACCGTCATCGTCGACCTCGACGACGAGGACTCCCTTGGGTCCGCATTCGGACGCCTTCACGCTGCGCCCCTGAAGGTTTCCGGGGTACGCCCACCAACCCGAGTCGATGGCATTCACCGAGCGCTTGTGGATGTGCCCGAGCGCCCAATAGTGAACGGGCGATGCCTCAAGCTCAGACGGCGTGGACGGTGCGTAGTTCTTGTGCCCCGAGTCGTTGCCGCCCACATTGGTGTGCAGAACACCGACGATGGTGCGCCCCGTGAGGCCGGCGAAGAGCGGAACCAAGTTGTCGGTCTCTTCCTTCTTCCTGTAACTGACGCCCGCGACGGTGACATCCACCCCGTTGCGCATGGTGACCACCTGCGAGTCCAGTTTGCCGGCCGGGAACACCACCACGCCCTCGGGCAACACGCCCTGCTTGATGTCCTTGGTGAGCGGGTCGTGGTTGCCGTGCACCATGAACACCTTGATGCCCGCACCGGTGAGTCGTCGCAAACCGAGCAGGAATCGCCGCTGGGC
>WLEG01000139.1 GCA_009704425.1 Actinomycetota bacterium
AAGGAGACGGGATCTGCGCGGAGAATCAGAACGTCCGCTTGCAGAATCCCGATCTCGTCGCCGAGATCGACGCGAATCCTTTCTACTCGCCCGAGGTGGGTGACGGAATCAACCCGTCGCTTCTGGTCGACAAGATCAACGTTCCGGTCTTCCTGTCGGGCGCGTGGCAGGACGAGCAGACCGGTGGGCGCTTCCCCGCCTTCCTCGACAAGTTCGAGTCGGCACCTCACGTGTACGTGACTCTTCTCAACGGTCTTCACACCGAGTCGCTCGGCACGGCCGTGTTCCCCCGCTACGCCGAGTTCCTCAGCCTCTACGTGGCTCGCGCCACTCCGGATCTGACCGCCGCCGGCGTCATCGCCCCGATTCTCTCCAGCAGCATCACCGGAGCGTCGGTCGCTCTTCCGCAGCAGAATCGCTTCACCGGAATGACCTACGAAGAGGCGCTGGCGGCGTTCGAGTCGGAGCCCAAGGTCCGTGTTCTGTTCGAAGAGGGCGCGGCCGACGGTCAGCCCGCGGGCTCGCCCTTGGCGCGTTGGCAAGCCGAGTTCAGCGCCTGGCCCATTCCCGAAACCGAGTTGGTCCGCATGAACCTCGGTGCGAACGGGATGCTCTCCACGTCGCCCGCGACCGGAACCACCACCTACACCGCCGACCCCACTGCGACTCCGCGGACGTTCTTCGAGGGGTCCGGCAGTTCCATCTGGCGTTCGGACGTCACGTGGAACTGGGTGCGCAACCCCGCCGGCACCGCGGCCGAGTTCACCACGGCGCCCCTCACCGAGGATCTCGTGATCGTCGGTCCGGGCTCGGCCGATCTCTGGATCTCCTCGGACGCCGCCGACACCGACATCGAAGTGACCATCTCGGAGATCCGTCCCGACGGCACCGAGACCTACGTGCAGAGCGGATGGTTGCGCGCCAGTCATCGTGCTCTCGACGAAGCGAGCTCCACTGAGAACCGCCCGTCGCACACGCATCGCGAGGCCGACGCGTCTCCGCTGACGCCCGGCGAGATCACCCCGGTGCGCGTGGAGATCTTCCCGGTCGCCCATCCGTTCCGTGCCGGATCGCGCATTCGTGTCACCATCGACGCCCCCGGCGGAAACCGTGGTGAGTGGGAGTTCCGGACCATCAGCTCGGGCGAGCAGGTGACGATCCACCACGATGCCGATCACCCGTCGTCGATCGTGTTCAGCACCATCGGAGGTCTCGATGTTCCCCGCGGAGTGGCCCCGTGTGGGTCCTTGCGCGGACAGCCCTGCCGATCCCTCTGAGGAGTCGCCGCTCGTCGGCGCGACGCGGTCAGTCGGCGAGCACTTCGAAGGTCAAGATGAGGTCGCCCGTGTGGTGATCCTCCAACTCGAACACACCCAACTTGTCGGCCACGAACTCGAAGACGACGTCGTCTCCGGTCAACTCGATGTCGTAACCGTGAAGATGGAACTCGCGCTCCTCCTCGCTCACGATGCGGATTCGAGTGGGTGATCCGACCACCGCCGACGCCTCCACGGGAGCGTCGGCCTCGACATCGATCTCGATGTTGGTCGACAGCGTGGGGGGCGTTCCCGTCTCGGGCTCGTCCTTCGACGCCGTGCTCGTGGGCGGCATGGTGTTCACCGGATCCGTGGGTGTGGCCGCCACTTGCTCCGTCGACGGCGGCAACGTCGGGGACTCCGACGACTCCGTGGACGAGCAACCGACGAGCACCGCCGACGCGAGAACGAAAACACCGACCGAACGATTCATGGGGCCATCTTGGCACAGCCCCGTTTCGGAGGGGCGCGATCTAGCATGACCGCATGACCGAACGCGCTTCCGCCACCACCCACACGGTGGCCGCCAACAATCGTCTGTCCGATCGCCTTCCGTGGGCCGACGACTCCGATTTCGAGAGAGCGCGCAAGGGCTTGATCGCCCAGCACGAAGGACCCATCCTGAACGAACGTCCCGGTGGATTGGTGGGAGTCAGTTGGGACACCGCGAACTTCGCGTTCATCCACGGCGACGCGCCCACCAGCGTGAACCCGTCGTTGTGGCGACAGGCGAAGCTGAACGCCGAGCACGGTCTGTACGAGGTCCGCGAGGGCGTGTACCAGGTGCGCGGTTACGACACCGCCGTGGTCAGTTTCATCGCCACGAAATCGGGCTGGCTGGTCATCGACCCCCTCACCACCACCGAGACGGCGCGCGCCGCCAAGGCTCTCGTCGACGCGCATCTCGGAGTTCGCGACGTGGTGGCCGTCGCCTACACCCATTCGCACATCGATCACTACGGGGGCATCCTCGGCATCGTCGACCAACGACGAATCGACGAGGGGTCGTGCATCGTGATCGCACCCGATGGTTTCCTGCACGCGGCGGTCTCCGAGAACGTCGTGGCGCAGGCCGCCATGGGTCGACGCGCCACCTGGCAGTACGGCATGACCTTGCCGTGGGACGAACACGGTCACGTCGACCAGGGCCTGTCGAAGGGCGTTCCTTTCGGTAGTTCCACCCTGATCGCCCCCACCCACGTGATCACCGAGAACTTCGAACGAATGGTCATCGACGGTCTCGTCACCGAGTTCCAATTGGCGCCCGACACCGAGGCCCCGGCCGAGATGCACCTGTGGTTCCCCGAATTGAAGGCGCTCTGCATCGCCGAGAACTGCACGGCGACCATGCACAACGTGCTCACGTTGCGTGGAGCGTTGGTGCGCGACGCGCTCACGTGGACCCGCTCGCTCGACGACGCCCTCGTTCGCTACGGCGACGAGATGGAAGTTCTCTTCGCCTCGCACGGCTGGCCCTACTGGGGACGGGCCGACGCCATGTCGCATCTACGCAATCACCGCGACCTGTATCGCTGGATCCACGACGAGGCGATGCGATTGGCCAACCTCGGCCACACCCCCGACGAGATCGCCGATCTCATCGACCTTCCTCCCGGCCTGTGGGCCGACTGGACCTGTCACGGTTACTACGGCACCGTCAGCCACAACGTGCGCGCCGTGTATCAGCGCTACTTCGGCTTCTACGACGGTCACCCGTCGTCGCTGAACCCGCTCCCGCCCGTCGAGGCGGCGCGCCGTTACGTGCAGTTCATGGGTGGCATCGAGAACCTCGTCGCCAACGCGCGCACCGCCTACGACGAAGGCGACTACCGCTGGGTCGCCCAGGTGTTGCGTCACGCGGTGTTCGCCGAACCGCGTCACACCGCCGCCCGCGAGTTGCAGGCGGACGCCTTCACACAACTCGCCTACCAAGCCGAGTCCGGACCGTGGCGCGACATCTATCTCACCGGTGCGAAGGAGCTTCGCGAGGGCACTCCCCCGATGGACTACCCGGTTCGTCCGAGCGCGGCTTCCATCGGAGGAATGACTCCGCTCCAGGTGTTCGATTACCTCGCGGTGCGGCTCGACGGGTCGGCGGCCGTGGCGTTCGGCAACCACCACCTGATCTGGAGCCTCGAGGACACCGGTGACGTGATCGAGCTGGAGTTGTCGAATGGAACGCTCCACTCGCGCGAGCCCGGGGCACCTCGAAACACGAAAGTCTCGGCCACCGTCCGCTGCACCCGCGCGGATCTGAATCGACTCGTCGTGGCCGAGATCTCCTTCGCCGACTCGATCGCGAACGGATCAGTGAGGGTGGAAGGTTCGACGGATCTCGTGACGAACCTCTGGAACGCCCTGACGACGTTCAAGATGTTCTTCCCGATCATCGAACCCTGACGGTTCATCCGGAACGGACCATCGAACGGGTCAACTATGGTTCGCCCGTGACCCGACGACGACTGACCGTGAGCGATTTGGCTCGCCTGAAAGGCCGACGCCAACTCACGATGTTGCGCATCTTCACCATCGAGGAAGCGGCGGCCGCCGAGGAGGCCGGCATCGACCTGGCCTCGGCCCCGCCCGATCTCGTGTCCGACCCCCGTTACCGCGAGGTCGCTCCGTCACTCTTCACCCTCACGGGACGGTCACATCTCGAGGCCGGATCGGCCGACGATCATCTGCGGTGGGCCGGAGAGATGCTTCTGGCCGGGGCCGACTGCATCTACTGCTCGGGCAGCATGGACCGTGTCGAGCATCTGGCCAAGGAGTACATCCCGGTGGTCGGGCACGTGGGGTTGGTGCCGTCACGCGCCGGCTGGACCGGCGGATACAAAGCGGTGGGCAAGAACGCCGATGATGCGATGCGGGTGTACCGCGAATGCATAGCTCTCGAGAACGCCGGTGCCATCGCGGCCGAGATCGAGGTGGTGCCACCCGAAGTCGCCACCGAGATCAGTCGACGGCTGAAGCGACTGTCGTTGTGGTCGATGGGTTCGGGAGCCGGATGTGACGCGCAGTATCTGTTCGCGATGGACATCCTGGGCGACCCGACCAACCAGCAGTTGTCGGGTGTCTCCCACGTTCCGCGACACTCCAAGGTGTACCGCGACTTCGCCGCCGAGCACGCGCGCCTGCAACGCGAACGAGTGGCCGCGTTCACCGAGTACCGACTCGACGTGGAATCGGGCAACTTCCCCGCCGAGGAACATCTGGTGCGCATGGAACCCGACGAATGGCAACGCTTCCGGGATTCGCTACCGGAGAGTTGACCTTGGTCAGCCCGGCTTCGGTTCGGCCACGGCCACCACGAACAACGGGTGAACCAAACGTCGAGCGATGAGGAACCGCTCGACGGCGATCACCCAACGAAGACGACGGCGCACCCACGGCTTCGACTCGTCGAGGTTCTGGCCGATCCCCTCGAACATCGGGTAGGTGAGCGCCCCGTGCAGGTGTTGGGAGATGGCCGAGAACCGGTCGGTGAACGCTCGGTGCAACTGCAACGAATTGCACGCCTCCGACGGATCCACGTTCGGGTCGACGGCGTCCATGATCCAGCGCCAGCCCTTGACCTTGTTCATGTGGGTGCGTCGTGTCCGTCGCGAGGGGAACAACGCGAGGAGCAGCATCGTGGACACCACGCGGTTCTTGCGCGGCACCCGCAGGTATTCCGGACCGATCCATTCATAGATGTAGATCAGGCCACCCGGCTTCAACGATGCGCGGGCCTGTTCGAAGAAGTGGTCGATGCGCATCACATGATGGGCGCCGTGGCTGACCACGACCAGGTCGAAGGCGTTCGCGGGAAGGTCGAGAACGTTGCAATCCACCTTGTGCGGATGCCACGTCACGCCGTCGGGCACGTACTTGTTCAACGACTCCTGGCTGAGGTCGTACCCGTGGACCTCGGCGAAGGACACCTGGGTCGGGTGCTCGAAGAACGGGCGCTCGCTCTGCATGTCGCCGCACACCAAGGCCGCGCCGATCAAGCCGTCGGTTCGACCCCGCTCGCGCAACAACTGGGCCACCCAGAACACCGGGTTCGGGTCCGGACTGAATCGGCGCCAAATGTCCTCGCTCACAGCGTTCAGCCCGAGCCACGACACCGACCGGCCCGCGTCCACGTCGAAGTTGTCCCACATCCGCTCGGCCTTGGCGATGTCGTTCACGTGATCATTCTCCCACGGAGAATCACCATGATCGAGGTGCCC
>WLEG01000014.1 GCA_009704425.1 Actinomycetota bacterium
ATGAGGATCGCGACGAAGTAGAAGACCGCCAACGGAACGGACAGGAGGGCCAGCGTGATCGGATCGCCCGATGGCGTGATCACCGCCGCCAGGACCACGATCAACATCACCGCCACCCGCCAACCGTCGACCAACTGACGAGGTCGCAACACCCCGACCAACTGCAAGAACACCAGCAGGACGGGAAACTCGAAGCCGATCCCGAACGCCGCCATCATCAGACCCACGAAACTGACGTACTTGCTGATCTGGAACGCTTGTTGGACGTCGCTGCCGGACCACGAGATCAGCCACTCCAAACCCTTGTCGAGCGTGAAATAGGCGAAGAACCCGCCGACGACGAACAACACCACCGACGACAGGACGAACGGAATGGCGTACTTCTTCTCCTTGGCGTGCAGGGCCGGCACCACGAAGCGCCAGATCTGCCACAGCACGACCGGGAGCGCCAGGATGAGACCTCCGTACAGCGAGATACGTAACCGGGCGTTGAAACCCTCGAGCGGACCGAGCGTGAAGAAGTCGCAGTTGGACACCAGATCGGGTCGCCGTTGACACAGGTTGTCGTACGGTTGACGCAGGAAGTCGAGGACCGGTTCGTAGAAGGCCAGCACGACCATCATCCCGGCCACCACCGCCAACGCCGACCGGATGAGCCGACTACGAAGTTCGGCCAGATGTTCCGTGAGCGTCATCGCGTCGTCGGTCCTGGCGACGCGCCCCTTCTTGAAGAACCGGAGTTTCACGTCGGCTTCGCCTCGTCATCGGCATCGGGAGCCGTGGTCGAGTCAGTGGACGACTCCGTGGCCGCCGTCCGATCGCCCTCCGTCCGCGACGCTTCCTCGAACGAGCGTTCCGCGTCCTTGCCGACCTCCTTGATCGTGTCGCGCACCTCGTTCATCGGACGCATCACCGCGTCCTTCGTCAATTGCGCGGTCTCGCGGAACTCGCGCATCGGCTCGTCGAAGGCGTTGCGGAACTCGCTCTGGAAACCGGTGCTCATCCGCTTCAGTTCGCCGTACACCCGGCCGAAGCGCCGGATCGCCTCGGGCAGCTTCTCGGGTCCGAGAACGATGAGGGCCAACAACACGATCACCACGATCTCGCTGCCGGACAGGTTGAACACGTCCCGAGTCTAGGTTTCACGCTCCGCGCGGGATGCCTCTCGGAGGGGTTCGTCGCGGACCAGGTGTCACAATGGGTCCGTGCAGCAACAGCGCCTCCCCTCCCTGCTCGACCCGCCGGTGGCGTTCGCTCACCGTGGGGCGCGGGCCCATGCACCCGAGAACACCATCGAGGCGTTCCAACTCGCCCTTCGCCTCGGTGCCACCGGTCTCGAGAGTGACGTCTGGATCACCGCCGACGGCGAGGCGGTTCTCGATCACGACGGAGTGGTGAAACGGCGTGGGCGACGGGTGCCGATCTCGTCGGTCGGACGCGAGGCCCTCCCCGAGCACGTTCCGACACTGGCCGAGATGCTGACCTCGTGCCCCGGCGACTTCGACCTCTCCCTCGACGTGAAGGACCCCGATGCGTTGCCCGCGGTGTTGGACGCGGTTCGCCGGACTCGCCCGGACCTCGAGACACGCCTGTGGTTGTGCCACCACGACTGGCGCGTCGTCGCCGGGTGGCGTCCGTCCACGACGGCGCGACTGGTCGACTCCACGCGCCTCGCGCGCGTCAAGGAGGGTCCGGAACGACGCGCCGCGTCGCTCGCCGAAGCCGGCATCGACTGCATCAACATGCACCACTCCGACTGGAACGGTGGGCTCGTCACCTTGTTCCATCGCTTCGACCGCTTCACGCTCGGCTGGGACATGCAACAGGACCACGTTCTGCACGACGCGTTTCGCATGGGCCTCGACGGGGTCTTCAGCGATCACACCGACCGCATGATGGAGGCCTATTCGGCCCAGATCGGCACCGGCCCCTGACGGGGACCGGGTCGGCTCAGAGCCACGCCCACGCGCTCGCCGGCCAGATGACGACGAACGCGCGTCCACGGATCTCGTCGATGTCGATCGGACCGAAGTCCCGACTGTCGAAACTCTGGACGCGGTTGTCCCCCATCACGAAGACCATGTCCTCGGGAACGGTCAACGGCGCGATGTCGGTGTGATTGCCGCACCGCGACGACGGCTCCACCGCCGCCGTCTGCTCGGGATTCAGGTACGGCTCCTGCAGCCGACGCCCGTCGATGAAGACCTCGCACGAGCGAACCTCGACGGACTCTCCGGGCAGTCCGATGACGCGCTTGATGAGATCGTCGTGATTGTCGACGCCGGTGAGACGGTCGAACACGATCACGTCGCCCCTGTTCACGTCGTGCAGCCGGTACGAGAGCTTGTTCACCAACACCCGGTCCTCGGGCATCAAAGTGGTCTGCATGCTCGGGCCGTCGATGTAGTACTGCTGGAAGAGGAAGACGCGGATCAGGAGCGCCGCGACGATGGCGACGGCCACCACGGCGACCCACTCCCACACCGCCCGGATCTGCTGACGTCGACGTTCGTCGGGATCCACGCGCGGCGATTCTCCGGTCTCCTCGTCGGCCATGGCCGGGGCGAAGGCGCCGTCGATCTCGATGTCGCGTTCCATGACGGTCACACGGTACCGGCTCGACGCTCAGAGCGAGGCGATCAACCTCTCGACACGCTCGTCACGGCTCTTGAAGGGGTCCTTGCACAGGACGGTTCGTTGAGCCTGATCGTTGAGTTTCAAATGAACCCAATCGACCGTGTAGTCGCGCTTGCGCTCCTTGGCCGCGCGAATGAACTCGCCGCGCAGTCGCGCCCGTGTGGTCTGGGGCGGGGTGTCCATCGCGGTGGTCACGTCGCTCTCGGCACAGATCGTCTCCACCAATCCGTGCGACTGCAACTTGTTGAACAGACCCCGATCGCTCACCAGATCGTGGTACTGCAGGTCCACCAACTGGGCCCGGGGATCCCCCATGTCGATGCCGTGACGCCGACAATAGGAATCGAGCAGTCGATGCTTGATCACCCAGTCCACCTCGCGATCGAGCTTCAACGGGTCGTTCTCGATCGTGGTGATGCAGTGTTCCCACATCTCGAGGGCTCTTTGCTCCATGGGAGGAAAACCCTTCGTCTCGGCGTAGCGCAACGCCCGGTCGAGATACTCGCGCTGGATGTCGAGGGCGCTCACCTCGCGTCCGTTGGCCAGACTCACCGTCCGCCGACACGTCATGTCGTGGCTGATGTCCCGGATCGCGCGAATGGGATTCTCCAGGGTCATGTCACGCAGGACCACCATCGGATCCTCGAGCATTCGCAGGATGCACGCCGTGGAACCGAGCTTGACGAAGGTGGAGTACTCGCTCATGTTCGAGTCCCCGACGATGACGTGCAGACGGCGGAATCGCTCCGCATCGGCGTGGGGTTCGTCGCGGGTGTTGATGATGGGACGGCTGCGGGTGGTCGCCGACGACATGGTCTCCCAGATGTGGTCGGCGCGTTGCATGATGGAGTACACCGGGCCGCGGGCGGTCTGGACGATCTTGCCGGCTCCGGTGAAGATCTGACGTGACACCAGGAACGGAATCAGAACCGAGGCGTGGGCTTCGGCGTCGTCACCGCGGGCCGTGAGATAGTTCTCGTGGCAGCCGTAACTGTTCCCCGCCGAGTCGGTGTTGTTCTTGAACAGGTACACCGTGCCGCGAATGCCTTCCTCGCGCAGACGCTCCTCGGCCGACACCAGCAACGACTCCAGGATTCGCTCCCCCGCCTTGTCGTGGACGACGGCGTCGTAGATCGAGTCGCACTCGGGCGTCGCGTATTCCGGATGCGAACCCACGTCGAGGTACAAACGGGCACCGTTCTCGAGGAAGACGTTCGAACTGCGACCCCACGTGACCACCTTGCGGAAGAGGTAGCGGGCCACCTCGTCGGGGCTGAGCCGACGCTGCCCCTTCAGCGTGCACGTGACGCCGTACTCGTTCTCGAGCCCGTAGATGCGCCGGTCCATGGGGGCAACCTAGTGCCACGGTCGCATCGATGATCGGTCGGGGTCGTACGGCCCCGTGGACGTCACGCCAGGAGCGCGACCACCTCGGCATCATCGAGTCGTCGGAAGCAACGTCGTCCGTTGGAACGCGACAACACGGCCACCTCGGTGTCGCTGGCGCCCAACGTGCGATCGGGACCCGACAACGCGGCGACGCAGCCTCGGACCGCCGAGCGCAGGTCGTCGTCCTTGCGCCAGGTGTCGGCGAGACGATCCGCGATGGACTCCGCGTCGCCGCCGAGAACGCTCATGCCCTGCTCGTCGACCAGCGTTCCGTCGTACATGATGTGGAACAACTGGTCCGATTCCTGGGTGAAACCCACCTCGGCCACCAGTATCTCCACCTCGAGGGGCTTCATCTCGTGGGTGAAGGTCTGGCCCAGGATTTGCGCGTACTCGTTGGCCAGACTGCGGGCCTCGACGTCGTCGCGCGAATACTGGTAACCCTTCACGTCGGCGTTGCGCACACCGAAACGTCGGAGTTGGTCGAACTCGTTGTACTTGCCGACTCCGGCGAAGCCGATGCGGTCGTAGATCTCGCTGATCTTGCGCAGGGTGTTGGAGGTGTTCTCGGCCACCAGCACGATGCCGTCGGAGTACTGCACGGCCACCAAGGCGCGGCCGCGGGCGATGCCCTTGCGGGCGTAATCCGCCCGATCCTTCATCACCTGCTCGGGAGAAACGTAGAACGGCTGGTTCACGACGCACCTCCCCCGAGAATCGCCCGTTGCTCGGTGAGGAAACCCTCGAAACGGGGCGCCAGATCGGAATCGGCCCGACGCACCCATCCGTCGGACGTGATGGTGGCCACCACCGGATAGATGCCGCGCAAGGCATCGGCGCCACCCGTGGCCGCGTCCACGTCGGCCGCCTCGTGGAGCGCCCGACACGCCAACGTGATGGCGTCCTCCACGGACATCCCGGGACGGTAACCGACCTTCAGGACCGTCGACGCCGGCCCGCCACCCGAGCCGATCGCGACGAAGTCGCGCTCCTCGTAGCGGCCTCCGGTGACGTCGAAGTCCCACAGTCGGCCGGTGCGACGCAACAAGTCGTAGCCCGCGAAGATCGGAGAGACACCGAGGCCCTGCATGGCGGCCGGGAGATTCGCGCGAACCAACTGTGACAGCTGGTTCGCCTTGCCCTCGAGGCTGATGGGGCGACCGTCGAGTTTCTCGAAGTGCTCCAACTGCAGTTGGAAGACCTTGATCATGTCCATGGCGGGGCCGGCGGTCCCGGCGATGGCCACACCGCTGAACCGGTCGGCCGGAACGACCTTCTCCATCTCGCGATTGGAGATGCGATGACCCATCGTGGCGCGACGGTCACCGGCCATCACCACGCCGTCCTCGAAACGAAGCGCGAGAACCGTGGTTCCGTGGGGAGCGTTGACCGCACCCACACCGGTCGTCGACTCGACTCCGAACGGCTCGATCCCCACGCGACGCAGGAGAGACACGAAGCTGCTACCCGGATCGTCATCCGGGCCGAACATCGGCACCACTCACTCACCACCCTTTTGGATGTACGACTTCACGAAATCCTCGGCGTTGGCCTCCAACACGTCGTCGATCTCGTCGAGAAGATCGTCCAGCTCGGCGCGCAACTTGTCGCCCTGCTCGGTGGTGGCACCGGACTCGTCGGCCACCTCGGCGGTGCGGTCCGACGACGTCTTCTGTTTGTGCACTCGTTCGGCCATGGTTTCTCCTCGTCTCAATCCTGCCACCAAAGAACGCCGGACGTCTCCTTCAGGCGCCCAGACGTTCGACCAGATCCGAAATCGATGTACTGGCTTCCAACAAGGCCCCCACGTGGGCCTTCGTGCCACGCAACGGCTCCATCATCGGAACCCGACGCAGAGGGTCGCGCCCCACGTCGAACACCATGCTGTCCCAGTTCGCCGCCACGATGTCGTCGGGCCAGCGACGCAGGCATTCGCCTCGGAAGTAGGCCCTCGTCGTGTGCGGAGCGTGGTCGACACCGTGTTCGACCTCGTCGGACGACACGAAGGTGCGCAAACCGACCTTGGCCGCCAGGCCGCGCCCGGGCCTCATGTCGTGGTACTGAAGGTCGATGGCCCGCAGTCGCGCGTCGCCGGGGGCGATGTCGTGTCGTCGCGAGTACGCGTCGAGAAGTCGTTCCTTGGCCACCCAGTCCACGATGTCGGCCACGCTCGACCGGTCGCCGGAGAGGCCCTGCAGCACCTCCTCCCACAACCCCAACACCAGTCGGCCCACCTCTTCTCCGACCGACTCCAGACCGCGCTCGGCGGCGTAACGCGTGGCGCGCTCGAGAAGCTGCCACTGGATGTCGAGAGCGCTCATTCGCGCACCCGACTGCATCAACAGCGTGCGACGCAACGTCGGATCGTGGCTGACCTGGCGAATCGCCGGTACCGGATGTGCCAGGGCCAGATCGGACCCGATGAAGGAATCCTCGATCATGCTGAGGACGATGCTCGTCGTGCCCAACTTCAGCAACGTGGCACCCTCGGACATGTTCGCGTCGCCGACGATCACGTGCAGCCGGCGGTACTTCTGCGGATCACAATGCGGTTCGTCGCGCGTGTTCACGATGGGCCTCTTGAGCGTGGTCTCGAGACCCACCTCCTCCTCGAAGAAGTCCGCCCGCTGGCTGATCTGGAACGGCACCTCGTGCGACGAATACCCCGGAGCCTCGCAACCGACCTTGCCCGCTCCACAGAAGATCTGACGGGTCACGAAATGAGGGGTGATCTCCGAGACCAACCGACCGAAGGGCGTCTCGCGGGCCACCAGAAAGTTCTCGTGGCATCCGTAACTGTTCCCCTTGCCGTCGCTGTTGTTCTTGTGCAGGAGCAATTCGGCGCCTTCGGGCAACAACGGGGCGGCCAACGCCATCGACAGTCGGACGATCTCCTCGGCCGACCGGTCGTAGACGAGGGCCTGGAGCGCGTCGGAGCACTCCGGGGTGGAGATCTCCGGGTGCGCGTGATCGACGTAGTAGCGGGCACCGTTCGTGAGGACCGCGTTGACGAGATGCGACTCCACCTCGGGGGCCAG
The DNA here is from genome assembly GCA_009704425.1 of Actinomycetota bacterium. GTDB lineage: Bacteria > Actinomycetota > Acidimicrobiia > Acidimicrobiales > Ilumatobacteraceae > Casp-actino8. Next base: position 7,065 of record WLEG01000014.1, read on the forward strand.
AGCGTCCTCGTACGAGAAACCACGGGCGTCGACGCCCGGTGACTCGTCCTCGAAGTCCCAGTCGACGCGACGGGACCGATCGTTCACGTAGGCGTTGATCAGGACCGACGACGCCGCGACCGGATTCGACTCTCCCCCGCGCACGAGGATCCCGTACTCGGTTTCGATGCCGCAGACCTTGGGAATCGCCATGGCGCGGACCGTCAGAGGTACTGACCGGTGGCGCTGCGCTCGATGGCCCGGCCGCCGGCCACACCCGCGGCGGTTCGTCCCTCGTTCACCAACGTGCGGATGAAGACGATCCGCTCGCCCTTCTTGCCCGAGATCTTCGCCCAGTCGTCGGGATTCGTGGTGTTGGGGAGATCCTCGTGCTCGCGGAACTCCTGACGAATCGAGTCGAGAAGGTCCTGCGTGCGCACGCCCCGTTCACCACCGGCGATCACCCGCTTGATCGCCAGCTTCTTGGCGCGGCGGACGATGTTCTCGATCATGGCACCCGACGAGAAATCGCGGTAGCAGAGAACTTCCTTGTCCCCGTTCGCGTAGGTCACCTCGAGGAAGCGGTTCTCCTCGTCGGTGCGGTACATCATCTCGGCGGTGGCGTCGATCATGGTCGCCACCGCCGCCTCGGGCGATCCGGCCCGCGCCACCTCACCCTCGTCCAGTGGGACGTCGACCGTGAGATACCGGGCGAAGATCTGGCGCGCCGCGGCCTCGGTCGGACGCTCGATCTTGATCTTCACGTCGAGACGTCCGGGTCGCAGGATCGCGGGGTCGATCAGATCCTCCCGATTGGTCGCGCCGATGACGATGACGTTGCGCAGACCCTCCACCCCGTCGATCTCGGCCAACAACTGGGGGACGATGGTGGACTCCATGTCGGACGAGATGCCGGTGCCACGGGTGCGGAACATCGAATCCATCTCGTCGAAGAAGACGATGACGGGCCAACCCTCCTCGCTCTTCTCACGGGCACGCTGGAACACCAGACGGATCTGACGCTCGGTTTCTCCGACGTACTTGTTCAACAACTCGGGTCCCTTGATGTTGATGAAGTAACTGCGACCCTTCTCGTCGCCGGTCTTGGACGCGACCTTCTTGGCCAAGCTGTTGGCCACCGCCTTGGCGATGAGGGTCTTTCCGCAACCGGGCGGGCCGTACAACAGGATCCCCTTGGGGGCCGGCAACGCGTGCTCGGCGAAGAGGTCCTGATAGAGGAACGGGAGTTCCACCGCGTCGGCGATCTGCTCGATCTGACTGTCGAGTCCACCGATGTCGAGGTAGCTGATGTCGGGAACCTCCTCCAGCAGCAGGTCCTCCACCTCGGGTCGCGGCAACTTCTCGAGAAGCAGGTGCGACCGTGGGTCGAGACGAACGGTGTCACCCGACCGAAGGTGCACCCCCCGCAGCGCGTCGGCCAACTCGCAGACGATCTCCTCGTCGGTGCGACCCACCACGATGGCGCGAACGCCGTCCTCGAGCACCTCCTTGATGGAGACGACGTCACCGGCCCCTTCGGCCGAACGAGCCGTGACCACGTTGAAACTCTCGTTCAACACCACCTCGGCACCCCGGGCCAACGTGTCGATGTCGATGTCGGGATGGAGGTTCACCCGCATCTTGCGGCCGCTCGTGAGCACGTCCACCGTGCCGTCGTCGTTCTTGCCCACCACCACGCCGTACGCGGACGGTGGCTGCGACAACTTGTCCACCTCGTCGCGCAGCGAGGCGATGTTCTCGCGCGCGCCGCGCAACGCGTGGCTCAACTTCTCGTTCTTCTCGACCTCTTGGGACAGCAGGCCCTTGGTCTCGAGCAATCTCTCCTCGAGTTGACGGGTCCGGCGCGGGGCGTCACTCAGGCGGCGACGCAACACGGCCACCTCGGCCTCCAGGACCTGCAGGGCCGCACGGAGCGACTCGATGTCGGATCCATCGGATTGCGCATCGTCGGCGTGCATCGGTACCTCCCGGGCAAAAACTACACCGAGGTCTCGCGGGTCGCCGTGGCGAGGTCCCCGGGGTCGCCGACTCCCGTCACACGTCCGACCCCCGGGTGATCGTGACCCGGTTCCACCGAAGCGCCCCTCGACATGTAAAGTGTCCTCGCGTCGCCGAATTGCGCGTCGCCGGGACACGCGTTTCATCCCGCCGTCATTTCACGAGGAGCAAGCGAGCACACATGAAGGTCTGGATCGACCAGGATCTCTGCACCGGCGACGGACTCTGCGAGGAGATCGCCCCCGATGTCTTTACTCTGCTGGATGACGGCCTGGCCTACGTGAAGGAAGGCAGCAAGGTCTTCGCGACGGCCAAGGGCAACGCCCAGGGCGCCGACGGTCTCGCCAACATCCCCGATGGTCAGCTCGACGGCGTCATCGAATCCGCCGAGGAATGCCCCGGCGAGTGCATTTTCATCGAACCCTGATCGTCTCGATCCCGTTCAATCATTCGCCGAGCAATCGGCCCACCGTCAAGAACCCCGTGTGCGCCACCATTCGGTGATCCGGTCGCACGGCCATTCCCTCGATGTACCACCCGCGGTGAAGCACCTCGAGGGTGCGCGTTCCCGTCCATGACGGATTCGCCATCGCCTCTCGCGTCTGCACGGCCTGGGTGATCGACGGCGTGTACGCCACCAGGATGCCGCCCGGTTTCATCACCCGTTGGGCGTGGGGCACCACTTGCCAGGGTTCGGGGAGGTCCAAGACCACCCGGTCGATGTCGGCGGCGTCGATTCCCTCGTAGCAATCGCGGACCTGCACGTCGTATCGCTCCAGCGCCTGTTCGCCCAGGAACGAACGAACGTTGGTGACGGCGCGGTTGGCGAAGTCCTCGCGCAACTCGTAGCCGGTGATGTGGGCCCCGTAGCGCAACATCGTCATCGACAACGCCCCCGAACCCACGCCACTCTCCAGCACCCGCACACCGGGTCCGATGTCGGCGAGCATGCAGATGGGCGCCAGATCCTTGGGGTAGATCACCTGGGCCCCACGGGGCATCTCCACCACGAAGTCCTCGAGGGTGGGACGCAAGGCGATGTAGCGCGCGCCCTTCGTGGACTGCAGTCGACTCCCCTCGGGCCGTCCGACGATCTCGGCGTGGGCCACGAAACCCGCGTGACTGTGGAACTCGGCTCCGTCGGCCAGGGTGATGAGGTATCGGCGCTGCTTGCCGTCGATCAGGAGAACCTTGTCTCCGTAGTTGAATTGTCCGCTCATCGCGATTCGACCTCCACCGTGGCGCGTCGTTCGGCGCGACTCTTCTTCCTGATCAGATCGACCGACACCGGGGCGTGGGCCGAGGAACGCTCGACGAGGCGACAGAAAGCGCACACGATCTCGCCGTCCACCGCGTGATCGTCGCTCACGCCCGTCGCGGCACCGCAACGGGCGCAGGGTCGAACGCTGTCGGCGCCGACGGCCGCGATGTCGGCCAACAGCGGCGCCATACGGTCGAGGAATCCGAGGTAATAGGACGCCTTCGTCCCGGGCGACTTCTCCTCGAGGGCGTTCAACGCTTCCTTGTAGCCGAGGTGCCGGTTGCCCGCCGCCATCGGGCACTCCTCGATGATGTAGTCGATGCCGCGAATGACGCACCATGCGGCCATCTCGCGTTCGGTCAATCGGATGAGTGGCTTCACCTTGCGCGGAAAGCCGTGACGCGCGGGCAGCACGGGCAACTGACGGGCCAGGTACTCGACGTCCCAACGAAGCGCGTTGCCGAAGAGCACGGCCGCCTCGTCGTCGAGGTTGTGTCCGGTGACGACGACGTCGTAGCCGCCGTCGACCGCCGCCTTGTCGAAGATGTGTCGCTTGCTCATGCCGCAGGCGGAACACGGAACCCGACCCGTCGCCTTCGAGGCGGTCGGAACGTCGTAGCCGTAGTCCTCGCGCAACGACACCACCTTCAGAACGAGTCCGCGCTCGGCGGCGAAACGCTCGGCGTATCCGCGCGACTCCTCGCTGTAGTCACCGATGCCGAGGGCGATGTACAAGCCGTCGGCCTTGTAGCCCAACTCGACGAGCAGGTCCCACACCGCGAGCGAGTCCTTGCCGCCGGAAACGGCCACGAGGATTCGATCGTCCTCGGAGAACATCGAATGGTCGTGAACGGCCTTGGCCACCTGTCGCCGGCACAGTTGCAGGAAATGCTCCGCGCAGAAATTCGCGTTGTGGCGCGGAAGTTCGATGACGGCCGGCTCACGGCAGGTGCGACACTTCATGTCAGGCCCCGCCGGAGATGACCGGACGAATCTCGATGACGTCGTCGCGATCGAGTTCGGCGTCTCCGGGAACGAGGACTCCGTTCCGAATCACCAAGTGGGCCTCGCGGGCGAGGTCGAGTTCGGAGAGCAACGCGTGCACCCTCCGCCGTCCGTCGATCTCGATCTCCCGACGGGGATTGCGCAGGATCACCCTCATCGACGACGACCGCGGCGACGAGGCTCGAGAGCCGACACCGTGACACTCTGGCCCGGCCGAAGGGTCTCGGTGGACACGACCTGAGGACGACGACCGACCATCCGACGCAACAGTCGGGCGCCCCACACGACGACACCGACGGCGAACCAGCCACGGCGGCCCCGACCGAAACCGTCCTTCAGGCTGCGGGCACGAAGATACGAGAGAACCGACACGAGTCAGACGCGACGAATCTCGACGACGGTGGAACGACGCTTGCCACTGCGCCGACCGAGCAGGAAGAAGACCACCACGAGCGCGACGCCGACACCACCGGCCACCGCGAGCAACGTGGAGCGACGGTCGTCGACCTTGCCCTGCACGTCACCCTGCAACGCGCGCAACTTGTTCTCGATGTCCTGACGCGACACGCGCGACGACGATGAATCGGTGGTGGCCATCAGCGGGGTTCCTTTCCGAGCGTCGCCTTCTTGACGCGCGACAACGCCACGACGGAGAGCACGACGCACAACACGAGCACGACGACGTACGGGACCCAACTGAATCCGCCGTCGAAGGCATCGGTCTCGGTCTGCAACAGTCGCAACACACCGAGCAACACCAGAACGAGACCCAAACCGAGAAAGACCGCTCCGGCGGTCCCGAGTGCCAGCCAGCGTCCGGCACCCTTCAGGGGTCCGAGGGTCTCCTGCTTGGCATAGTCACGAACCAGTTCCACGACGTCGCCGACGCTGGCCGATTCGCGACGAGCACGGATCGATGCGGGGGTCTGATCGGCGGCGGACACGCCTAGTTTCTAGCATCAGATCGACGAAACCCCACCTCAACGGACGTATCCGAACCGGTCACCGGTCCGGCCCGGGGTTCAGCAGGCGAAAGCGCAGGGAGTCCTCCACCTCGGAGATGGCCTCGGCGAACAACCGGAAACGGCGACCCGGACCTTCGGCGCGCAACAGTCGTTGTCGATCCGACGCACCGAGGGGGGCCAAGGTGACCACGGCGTAGCTGATCTCCACCTCGTTCAACTCGTCGAGATCCGGACGCTCCGGCACCTGCACGCCGAGTTCGGCGGTCAGAGCGAGCACCCGATCGAGCGCGTCCAGCGCGCCGACGCGCATCGCCAGGTGGTCGACGTCGGAATCGTCGTCCCGATCGGGCCAATCCCGAACCTCGGCGACCGGATGCGGATCGTCCTCGAGCCAACGCACCACTTCGATGCGTCGCTCCCCCACGGCCAGCACCGCCAGACGTCCCTCGACGATCGTCTTCACGTCGACGATTCGCGCCGTGGTACCCACCGTCGATCGAACGTCACCGCCCCCGACCTCGCTTCCACGCTCGATCATGACCACCCCGAACTCGGGGACACGGGACACGAGGCAACGATCGATCATCTCGAGGTAACGCGGTTCGAAGACCTGCAGCGGGAGCAACGCCCCCGGCATCAAGGGACCGCCGAGCGGAAACATCGGCAAGGTGTACGTGGATCGCGGACTCTCGTTCATGTGAACGCGATCATCGGGGGACGGTGACGAGCGGAACCAACTGGTCCGCGATGGGCCCCGACGGATACGAACCGATCGCCTCGCCGAGCATCTCCTGCCAGATCGGCGCGAACGCCGACGGTTCGTCGATTCCCGGGGTCTCGAGGAGAAGCGCGAATCGGATCACCGAACCACCCTCGACGGGCAGGTACCCGATCAGGCCCTTCACGCCACTCAGCGAGCCGGTCTTGCCCACGAGGCGGTTCTCGAGCGACGATCCGACGAAGAACTGGTCGAGCGTTCCGGTCTGCCCGGCCACGGCCAGTGACGACACGATGGTCTCCCCCGGCCCGAATCGTCCGAGCAGAGCCATGAACGTGGCGCACGAAACCTTGTTCTCGCGCGACAAACCCGATCCGTCCACCATGTTGAATCCCTGGAGGGGCACGCCCCACTCCGAGAGTTTCTCCATCACGGTGGTGATGCCGGCGGCTCGGGTTCCGCTTTGACGCGAGACGTACCCGATCTCCTTCAACAGCATCTCGGCCGTGTTGTTGTCGCTGTTGCGCAGGAGTTCTCCGACGATCTCGGACAACGGAGCCGACGAGACCGAGGCGACCACGGGAAGACCCGCCGGGGTCGAACCACCGGTCGGTGCTCCGGCGATGGTCACACCCCGATCCTGCAACAGCCGGAGGAACTCCTGAGCCGCCCCTCCCGCGGGATCGGTGGTCTTCGTGCGGGTCGAGTACACGGCGGCGTCGTTGACGACCAGCCCGGCGATGGGTCCACCTTGAACCGCGCGGAACCCGATCGGCCACGTGGGCACGTACAACTCGGAGTCGTACCGCGACGCGTCACCGACCAGGTTGCCCCCGATCTGCAACACCCCCGCGTCCACCACCGCTTGGGCCAGAGCCTCCAACGAGGTCGCCGGTTGTTGCGGGTACTTGTTCAATGCCGCGTCGTCCGGATACCACGACGACGCGAGCAAGGGATCTCCGCCTCCGACCAGATACAACGATCCCACCGCTCCGTTCACGAGCTCGGCGCGCACCTCGGTGGTGAAGACGTGATCGGGACCGAGCACGTCGAGGGCCACGGCGGCCACGATGAACTTCAACGTGCTGGCCGGGGTGACGGCGGTGTCGATGCCGTCGGAAAGCGCGAGCACGCCGTCGACGCTGACCGCCGCGCACGAACCCGACAGAACCGCTCCGCCCAAGGGTCGCAAAGCCTGTTCGAAGGCCGTCGAGGAGGTCTCACGGGCCAGCACCGACGGCGTGCGGCGCAACGACAGGACGGGCGTCTGGGGGCGGGCCGCCGGATATTCGGCCACCGCGTCGGGGACCGGAGGTGCGCTGTCGTCGCGCGACGACGCGAAACGCCATCCACCGAAGAGGATCACCGTGGGGAACGCGGCGACGAACAACAGGAACGCCACCGGGTTCGAGGCCTGTTTGCGACCTCGGGGGCGTCGGTCGTTCACGACCCGCCTCGACGCGCGCGGAACTGGGCCGCACGGTAGAGGTGACCGAGCGCGGTGACCGCACGGTTGCCCGACGGGTAACACAGGCGGCCGGTGGCGCGCACCGTGGCCGGACCGGGATTCTCCGGATCGGCGGTGGCCAACTCGGTGGCCGTGAGGATCGGTTTGCCGGTGCGACGGGACAACTCGTCCGCGGCTTCGGCGAAGCGCTGATCCTGACGCTCGTGATACGCGACGATGCGATCGAGTCCGTGGTCGGGGTGGAATCCACCCTCGCGCATCAGGCGCGCCTGATTCGATTGGATGCCGATCCCGAGATAGACGACGGCGTGAACGTCGGGATGCGTGGCGATCATCTCCAGCACCTCGGGGATGGTGTCGCGCGTCTCGCCACCGGCGCAATCGACGGGGTTCCCCTTGCTCCAACGCGGTGGCAACTTTGTGTCGATCATCGCCGTCAGGTCGGCGGGCAGATCCATCAGCACCAACTGACCGTCACGCGTGATGGCATCGGAGGTGACCACTCCCCATCCACCCGCGGTGGTCATCACCACCACGTTGGGCCCCTTCGGAAGCGGCTGGGTGGCGAAGGTCGCCGCCGCCTCGAAGGCCTCCTCCACGGTGGCCGCCCGGGTGATGCCGGCGGCGCGACAGAACCCGTCGAACACCTTGTCGTTGGCGGCCAGGGCACCCGTGTGCGATGCCGCCGCCTTGGCGCCTCCCTCGGTGGCGCCGCCCTTGATCAACACCAACGGCTTGCGCGCGGCCACCGACGCCAGACGGGTCATGAGGGCGCGACCGTCCGAGATGCCCTCGACGTAGGCCAGACCGACCGCGGTGGAGGGATCGTCGGCGTAGAAGTCCAGGTAGTCGGCGACGGTCACGGCCGCCGCGTTGCCCGCCGAGACGGCCCGGCTGATGCCGACACCGGTGGCCCGCGCGTAGTTCATGAACGACGAGACGAAGTTGCCGCTCTGACTGGCCACACCGATGCGACCGGCCGGCGGATACGGGGCGACGATCTGAGCGCACAGGTTCGCGGGCGTGCTGACCACACCTTGCCCGTTCGGACCGGCGAGCAGGATGCCCAACTGGTCGGCGAGCGCGATTAGTTCGCCCTCGGCCTTCTTGCCCTCGGCACCGGCCTCTCCGTAACCGGCCGACGTGAGAAAGGCGGCCTTGACGCCCTTGGCGGCGCAGGCCCGCAACAGATCCGGATTCGCCGACGCGGGCGTGCACACGAAGACCAGATCGATCACGCCGTCGGGGAGGTCGGCGATGTCGGCCACGGTACGGACGCCCAGAACGGTCTCGCCCTGAAGGTTCGTGCCGTACAAACCACCGGCGTATCCGCCCGCCAGGATGTTGTGCAACGACACGAATCCGAACTTGCCCGGGTGGGTCGAGGCCCCGGTGACCAGAACGCCACGCGGCTCGAACAACGCGCGGAACTGCTCGTCGCTCGGACGCGGTCGCGCCACGACACGTTCGACCGGGGCATCGTCCAACTCGACCAACGCGTCCACCGCGACCGGCACACCGTCGGCGCGCACGATCAACGGATTCACGTCGACACTGGCCACGTCGGGTCGCTCGTCGGCCAGTCGACCGAGACCCACCAGCACGTCGATCAGCCGCTCACGGTCGACGGCCGCTTCGCCGCGGAATTCGCCCAGCAACTTCTGCGTGGCCAGATCCGAGATCATCTCGGCCGCCGTGACCCGATCGAGCGGGGCGGGACGGAACACCACGTCGGCGATCGCCTCGGCCAGGATTCCGCCCACGCCCAACATCACGCTGGCCCCGAACTGGGCGTCCCGCACGACACCGGCGATGAGTTCGCGGTTTCCCTGAACCATGGGTGCCACCAGCACGGTGACCGGCCCGTCCTCGGGTCGCGCCAGCGCCAACAGGTCGGCGGCCGCGTCACGCACCGCCTCCGAACTGGTCAACTTCAGTCGGACCAGTCCGCGTTCGGTCTTGTGGGCGATGGCGTCTCCGCACAACTTGGCCACCACCGGCAGCCCGATCTCGACGGCGGCGCGCGCCGCGGCGTCGGCGTCGTCCACCTCCCGCTCGTCGGCCATCGGCACCCCGTAGCGACGCAGGAGCTCCTTGGACGCCGATTCCGACAAGGTGCGAGACGAGGGGGAGGACATGCCCCAACGGTAGTGCCGTGGTGGAACTGGTGGCAGGAACGGCCGAGAATTGGTCGTTCCTGCCACCAGTTCCA
>WLEG01000140.1 GCA_009704425.1 Actinomycetota bacterium
GAGCCGGTTGCCCGCGCGGTGGTCGCCCTACTCTCGGACTGGTTCCCGGCCACCACCGGATCGATGATCCACGTGGATGGCGGATATCACGCCATCGGGGCCTGACGCCCCGAACGTCCGACTCAGAGTCCGCTGCGCTCGAGGATGTGGATGCCGCAGGCCGAGCCGAGGCCGATGACGTGGGCCAGACCCACCTTGGCGTCGGCGATCTGACGATCCCCGGCCTCGTTGCGCAGGTGATGGCAGATCTCCCAGATGTTGGCGATACCGGTGGCCGCGATGGGATGACCCTTGGACTCGAGACCTCCGGAGACGTTCACCGGGCTGGATCCGGTGCGCCACGTGGCACCGCTGTTGAAGAAGTCGACCGCACCACCCTCGGGGCACAGCATGAGGTTGTCGTAGTGCACCAACTCGGCGGTGGCGAAACAGTCGTGGAGTTCGACGAGATCGAGATCCGACGGTGAGACGCCCGCTTGTTCGTAGGCGATCTTGGCGGCGTTACGGGTGAGCGTGTTGACGTCGGGCAGGACCTGACACGACTCCTGGTACGGGTCGGTCGTCAGAACCGAGGCCGACACCTTGATGGCGCGACGCTGCTGTTCCAGCGACAGGGTCTTGAGCGTCTCACCCGAACAAACGACCGCGGCCGCGGCACCGTCGCAGTTCGCCGAGCACATGGGGCGGGTGTTCGGATACGCGATCATCATGTCGTTCATGATCTCGTCGAGGGTGAACCTCTTCTGATACGCCGCCATGGGGTTCAGCACCGAGTGGGCGTGGTTCTTCTCCGAGATACGGGCGAACAACTCGAACGACACGCCTCCGTACTTGTGGCCGTACTCCATGCCCACCTGGGCGAACGTTCCGGGCATGGTGTCCGTGCCGATGCGACCGTCGGTGGGTGCCACGCTGCCGAAGCGACCCTTGGGTTCCCACTTGTTCCCGTCCTTCTTGGCGTTGCCACCGCCGCCGAGCAGTCCGGCTCCGGCCAACTTCTCCGCTCCCACGGCCAATCCGAACTTCACCTCACCGGCCTTGACGGCCATGATCGCGGTGCGCAACGCGGTGGCGCCGGTGGCGCAGGCGTTGGTGACGTTGTACACCGGGATTCCGGTCTGGCCCACCTGCTTCTGGAGCATCTGGCCGAAGCTGCCGCCGCCCATCAGGTTTCCGGCCGCCAGGACTCCGATGTCGCGCATGCTGACGCCGGCGTCGGTGAGCGCGGCCATGACCGCCTCGGCGCCGAGGTCGACGATGTCCTTGTCGGAATGCTTTCCGAACTTCGTCATCGCGATTCCGAGGATCCAGATGTCGTCACTGGCCATGATGATTCCTTTGGTCGTTGTTGTTGAAGAGGTTACGAAAACTGATCGAGGTCAGGCGGCGGGTTCGAAGCCGAATCCGATGGCCTCGACTCCTTCGTCGTCGGTGCCCAGGCTGTAGGTGGCCAGGCGGACCTTCATGCCGAGCGACACCTTCTCGGGTGTGGGGTCGACATTGATGACGTTGCCGCGGACGCTGGTTCCGCCGCAGTCGACGATGCCGGCCACGAAGGGAACCGGGACGCCGGGGGCCGCGAAGGCCACGATGGTGAAGGACTTCAGGACACCCTCGGTGGTGATGGGCGCCTTACGGAACTCGGTGCCGAAACAGTTGGCACAGGCGTTGCGACGGTCGAAAAAGCGAGCACCGCACGAGGTGCACTCGTTGGCCACCAGATGCGGGCGATCGCCGAGTTCGAGGTAATTGACGTGGGGAATCTGGGTCGACATGTTCTCTCCCGAATCGAGTGGGTGGTCGTACCCTAAACCTCGGGATCGTCGGTCGCGAAACCGGCAGGACCCCCGGACGGCGACACCCAACGACCGACGTGAACCACCTCGTTCGCTCCCCGTCGTGAACGCACCGTCGACGAACCCGAGGGTCGGTCGCCGGGCGAACGATGACCGATGGCGACGGCCCCCACGCAGTGAACGGCATCGGGAACCCCGAATCGGTCCAGGGTGACTCGGGGATCGCCGTGAAGACCGAAGAGCAAGGCGCCCCAACGACGGTCCTCGCACAACAGCAGCAGATTCTGTGCGGCCATCGCGGCGTCGGTCAGCCAGTACGGGCAGACCCACGTCTCGCGCGTCGACAGCCCGCGGTCGATCTTGTCGGGTTCCGAGTACCGATCGGTGTAGGCGTCGGGGTCGGCCAGCACCAGAACGATCTGCGTGCAGTCCCGCACACCGGGGGAACGGCGCGCGAACCATGTCCCGGCGCCCGACACCTCGAAGAAGGTCTCCTTGTCCGGACCGTCGAGCACGAGAAAGTGACAACCTTGCGAGAAACCCGCCGAGGGGGCTCGCCGCGCCACGTCGCACACCTCGAGCACCTCGTGCAACGTCGGGCCGCCGGAGAACGTCCGGGTCATGCGGCGACGCCGGATGATGGACGTCAGGTCGTCGGGCAAGGTGTCAGCGACGTCCCAGTTTGAGGAGATCCTCGGCCATGGTCCAACCATGAACGATCAAGGAACCGCCGACGTCAGGCTTCACGTCATCGAACATGGCCGCGATGTCAGCCGCGATCTTGTCGGGCTTGGACGAGACATGGTCGAGGAATCCCGACTGACCCTTCTTGGCCACGACGAACGTCTTCTCGTCGTACTGCGCGTCGACGCCGAAACGGCGGGCCAACCGGCGCCCCCACGCTCGCTCCTCGCCCACCGCACGATGGCCGGGACGCGGGATCAACTCGCTCAACTGTTTGAAGGCTTCCAAACCGTCGGGGGCCACGAAGCGACTCCCGACCACCACGTCCTCGTCCGGAAACGCCATCAATGCCCGATGAAAGGCCTCCGACATCAGTCCCTTCAACACCGCGTCGCGCTTTCCACTTCGCTTCACGCTGAGCAGTCCGATCAGGACGCACGGAGTGCCTCCGATCCGTTCGAGGGTGGAGAACGTGAAGCCGTGCAGCTTTCCCGATTCGGTGGCCGTCGTGCACAGAACCCAGTCGTCCTTGGCGGCGGTGAGTCGGGCGAGATCGAATGAACCGCCCATGGCGGCCATCTCCTCGAGTTCGGCCTCCGAGAGGGCCGCACAATCTCTCGTCTCGACCTCCACCGACATTCGACCCCAGGCTCCCTTTCGGGGGCGATCCCCCGACATCCACATTCTGCCACTTGGCCCGGTCAGCGAGCGAAACGACCGATCACCGGATGACGCCCACCCCGAAAGCGACCCGCAACGGAGGAATGACCCGGTCCACGTCCACGGCGAACTCGGCACCCAGTCGAAGCACCCGTGAGCCACCGAGATGGATGAACACCTGGGCTTCACCGGGATACGCCGACAGGATCTCCTTGAGGTTGGCCACGGTCTCGGGATCGAGGGCCACGGCGGGCAGGTTGAGGCGAAGCTCCGGGGCACGGGCCTGCAATGCGAGAGGCGTGAACTCCAGCGCCGACACGGTCATGCGATCGTCGCCGACCTGACGGTTCACGCGCACCTTCACCGCCACGATCGCCTCGTCGGCGATCTTGTGTCCGTGTTGCTGGAGGGTTCGGGTGAACACGGTGACTTCCACGCCTCCGTGCAGATCCTCGATCTGGAGAACCGCCATCGGGTCCCCCTTCTTGGTCACCTTGCGTTCGATCTTGGTGATGATGCCGGCGATGGTGGCGATGGTGCCGTTCTCGGCCTCCTCCAACATGGCCGTGACGGTGTCGGCGTAACGACGCAAGGACGCTTCGTGTCCGTAGAGCGGGTGGTCGCTGATGTAGAGGCCGAGAAGCTCCTTTTCGAACTTCAACTTCAGTGACTGTTCGAACTCGGTTGTCGGGATGGGGATGTCGAGATCGAAACCGCCCTGCACGGGGTCGGGCTCGATGGAGTCGAACAGACTCATCACACCCTGGTCGGCCTCGGCCCGTCGACCGACGGTGTCGTCGATGATCTGTTCGAAAACGAGCATCAGACCCTGACGCGTGTGCCCCATCGAATCGAAGGCTCCGGCCTTGATGAAGGACTCGATGCCCTTCTTGTTCAGGCACTCCGTGGGAACCGACATGCAGAAATCGTGGAACGAGGAATAGGCACCGTGTTCCTTTCGGTGCGCCACGATCTTCTCGCACACCGCCGAACCGACGCCCTTGATCGCACTCAGGCCGAAGTGGATGAGACGGTGCTCGGGGTCGGCGGTGAAGTCGACGTCGGAGACGTTGATGTCGGGCTGCTTCACCGTGATTCCCCGCGCCCGCGCGTCGACGAGGTATCCGGCCGCCTTGTCGAGGTTGGCCTTCACGCTCGTCAGCAACGCCGCGAAGTACTGGACCGGATAGTTGGCCTTGAGAAACGCGGTCTGGTAGCAGATGTAGCCGTACCCGAACGAGTGACTCTTGTTGAACGCGTAGTCGGCGAAGTTCTCGATGATGTCGAAGAGTTGCTTGCCGAGTTGTCGTCCGTATCCGGAACTCTCGCAACCCTCCTCGAACTTGGAGCGTTCCTTCTCCATGAGTTCGCGGACCTTCTTGCCGCAGGCCTTGCGGAGGTTGTCGGCTTCGGCGAGCGAGTACCCGGCGAAACGTTGCGCCACGCGCATCACGCTCTCCTGGTAGATCATGAGGCCGTAGGTGTCTCCGAGCACCTCGCGGGCGTCGGGGTGGAAGTACTCGACAGGCTTTCGGCCGTTCTTGCGATCGGCGAAGTCGTAGTGCATGTTCACGCCCATCGGGCCCGGTCGGTACAAAGCGATCACGGCCGACACGTCCTCGAAGGTGGACGGATTCATGGCCCGCAACAGTTGCTGCATCGGCGGGGACTCCAATTGGAACACCCCGGTGGTGTCACCCTTGGCCAGGAGTTCGAACGTTGCCGGGTCGTCGAGCGGCACCCGGTCGATGTCGAATTCGGGCTCGCTCAGCCGGATGAGCGCCATCGTGTCGGTGATGACGTCGAGGTTTCGCAAACCGAGGAAGTCCATCTTGAGCAGACCGAGATCCTCGACACCGTGCATTTCGTACTGCGTGGTGACCGGTGCTTCCTCGATGGGTTTGCCGGCTTCCGGCTTGCGTTGAACGGGCAGGTACTCGGTGAGGACCTCCTTGGAGATGACGACCGCGGCGGCGTGGATGCCGGTGGAGCGTCGAAGTCCCTCGAGCCCCTTGGCGACGTCGATGACGTGACGCAACTCGTCGTCGCTCTCGTACAGATCGCGCAGTTCCTGGGCGGCCTGGTAACCACCTTCGTGCTTCGGGTGCTTCTCGAGGCAGTACCGCAACGGAGTGTCGCGACCCATCACCACGGGGGGCATCGCCTTGGCCAGACGGTCGCCGACCGAATACGGATGCCCGAGCACCCGGGCGGCGTCCCGTACGGCGTTGCGGGCCTTGATGGTGCTGAACGTGATGATCTGGGCCACGTGTTCGCGACCGTAGGTGTCGGTCGCGTAGCGGATCATCTCGTCGCGATAGCGGGAGTCGA
>WLEG01000141.1 GCA_009704425.1 Actinomycetota bacterium
ACCACTCCAGCCGTCCGCCCAACGGGCCGCCGCCGGAACCGTGACCCGAACACCGTCGCCCCCCACCCAGATCCGCACCGAGGTTCCGTGCCGTCTGTTCTGATCGTCCACCGCGCGCCGGAGGGACTCCAGTCGCTCTCGGAAGTCGGCCATACGTTCACGGGTCGATCGGCGATCACCGAACAGACGGTCGTCATGGACGAATCCTCCCGCTCCCACCCCGAGCACGAATCCACCGCCCGACAGCCGCGCCACGGTGGCGGCCGCGCGCGCGAGCACCGCGGGATGACGGAACGTGAGCGGGGACACCAAGACTCCCAGCTCCACGCGGAACTCGGAGGCCACCGTGGCTATCGCACCGAGCAAGGTCCACGTTTCCCAGGCCGAGTCGTCGGAAGATCCGACGAACGGAACCATGTGATCCCACAGGAACACGCCGTCCACGCCCAACTCCGCCGCCGAACGGGCGACGGAGACGAATCGCGACGGCTCGACGCCGTGGGTCTGGAACTGCACGCCGATCTTCATCGAAAGCGGTGAACGTTCAGGCCTTGACGGTGCGCAGGTACAACAGGCGCGGAATGGTCGACGCCGCTTCGTACTCGGCCGCCCGCGCGAGGAAGCCGGGCGGGGGTGCCGGCTCGCAGATGCGATGGAGATACAGACCGTTCGCGATCAACGCGTTCAGATACCGACTGATCGGGCGGTGAATGAACGGGATGAACACGTCCTTCTCCACCTCCTCGTCCGACTCCTCCTCGATGAGATACGGGCCGATGCGCCAGTACTGTTCGGGGGGATCGAGGATCTGATCGTCGATCCAGCCACTGCCGGGAGTCTGCAGAAGTGGGTGGTTCAGGAAGAAGCAGAACCGACCTCCGGGACGAAGCACCCGCGCCACCTCCGCGATGGCCGCGTCGACCTCACGGATGTGTTCGAAGACCAGGCACGCGACGGCCACGTCGAACTGCTCGTCGGCGAACGGCAAGCCGTCGGCACCGGCCCGCGCGACGTGCACTCCACCTCCCCGCTCGGCCGCCACCCGAACCTGGTTCCACGTGGGATCGACACCCACCACCAACTCGGCCCCGATGCGCTTGGCCAGTCGGGAGACCTGCCCCTCGCCGCATCCGATGTCGAGGATGCGACGACCGCCGGCCATCTCCTCGGCCGCCAGCGGGAGGATCTGCTCCTCGTACTCGGCGTCGACACCGTCCGTGAATCCGTCGATCCACCACGACGCGTTCGTCTCCCACAGGTCGCGCGGCGCATCGGTCACGAGGCGAGACTACGACCTCGGTACCCTTGCCACGTGGGCAACGTGCGATTCTCCGTGTGGCCGTCTCCACAACGCGACTGGGACGAGGTGTCGTCGTTGGCCCGTTGGGTCGACGACGGTCCATGGCACGGCATGTGGTGCGCCGATCACTTCATGCCGAACTCCCCGGACGACGCCGTCGAAGAGGGGAACGTGACCGAGTGTTGGTCGACCATCGCCGCCGTGGCCGCCATCACCGAGAGGATTCGAATCGGATCCCTCGTGTCGCCCACGACATTCCGCCATCCCGCGGTGTTGGCCAACACCGCCGCCACGATCGACCGTCTCTCCGCCGGTCGTCTCGTTCTCGGCATCGGAGCCGGATGGCAGGTCAACGAGCACCGGGCGTACGGGGTCGACCTTCTGGATCCGGCCACCAGGGTGGATCGCTTCGAGGAGGCCATCGTCATCATCAACGATCTCCTGAGCAAGGAACGCACCGATTTCATCGGCCGACATTTCGAGTTTCGGGACGCTCCGTGCGAACCCAAGCCCGTTCAGTCTCCGCTACCGGTTCTGGTGGGTACCGGAGGGCGACGCATGACCGAGATCACCGCGCGACACGCCCACGAGTGGAACACCTGGGGCACACCCGACGTCGCCGCCGCACGAATCCGCGCTCTTCGTGAGGCGTGCGATCGTGTCGGCCGGGATCCCGCCACGATCCGTTGTTCCGTGCAGGCGCTGTTCTTCCTCGTCGACGACGAGTCCTCCGCCCGCAAGGTCGCGTCCGTCGCGCCGAGCGACCGTTCCATCGTCGGCGACAGCGACGTCATCATCGAGAACATCGTTCAGTACCGGGATTCGGGTTTCGACGAGATCATCGTTCCCGACTTTGTTTTCGGCGAATCCCCCGAGGCGCGACGCGAGGCGTACGGGCGCTTCGCGCGGGAGATCATCCCGGCCTTCCGCTAGCCGAGGGGATGGAACTTCTCGAACACGTTTCGAGCCACCGACTCCGGTAGCCACGACAGGGCCGTCAGTTCCTCGAGCGTCGCCTTCTTCACCGCGTTCACTCCTCCGAACGCCTTGATCAGCTTCTTCTTGCGCGCCTCGCCGAGTCCGTCGATGTCGTCGAGGGCGCTGGCGACCATCCTCTTCCCGCGGACCTCCCGGTGGAACGTGTTGGCGAAACGGTGCGCCTCGTCGCGGATGCGTTGCAACATGAAGAGTGCCTCGCTCCCCCGCGGCACGTCGACCGGTTCCGGCCGTCCCGGCACGAACACTTCCTCGAACCGCTTCGCCAGGGACGCGACCGGGATCTCGTTCTCCAACCCGAGAGAGCGGACGACGCGCTCGGCCACGGCCAACTGTCCCTTACCGCCGTCCACCAACAGGAGCTGTGGTGGATACGCGAACTTCCGCGCCTTGGCCTTCTCGCCCGGTGTCTCGTCGACCAACGAACCGTCGCGTTCGTCGAGATAGGCCGTGAGACGCCGCGTGAGGACTTCCTCCATGGCCGCGAAGTCGTCGTTGCCGGGAACCTCCTTCACGCGAAAGCGTCGGTATTCGCGTTTCGCGGGAAGACCGTCCTCGAGGACCACCATCGAACCGACGTAATCGGTTCCCTGCAGGTGCGCCATGTCGTAACACTCGATGCGCAACGGAGCCTCCGGAAGGCCGAGAAGGTCCTGCAGTTCGCTCAGGGCCCGACTGCGGGAGTTGTGGTCGCTCGACCGCCGGAGTCGGTGCCGGTGGAAATCCTCTTTCGCGTTGCGATCCACCATCTCCATCAACTCGCGCTTGTCGCCCCGCACGGGAACGCGTATCTCCACGCGACTGCCGCGTTCCGTGGTCAGCCAATCCTCGAGCACGTCCGCCGCGGACGGTTGCACGGGAACCAGGATCATCTTCGGCACCCCGAGAGTCGGCTCCTCGCCGTACAGGCCCTCCACGATCCGGTTCATCAACGTCTCGTTGTCGAGTTGCTCCACCTTGTCCATGATGAAACCCTTGCGACCGACGATGCGCCCCTTGCGGACGAAGAACACCTGGACCGCGGCCTCCAGCTCGTCCTGGGCGACACCGATGACATCGATGTCCTCCGAACGCTCCCCCACGATCTGCTGTTTCTCGACGGCCTTCGAAACGGCCGCCAGGCGGTCGCGCATCCGCGCCGCCCGTTCGAACTCGAGGGCCTTCGACGCCTCGTCCATCTCGGACCGCAAACGTCCCACGAATTCGTCCGTCTCACCGTCGAGGAACGAACACAGGTCCTCGACCATCGACGCGTAACGCTCCGCGTCGACCTCGCCCACACAGGGTCCGCTGCACTTCTCGATGTGGAACAGCAGACAGGGTCGTCCCAGACGGTGGTGCTGGTTGAACTTGCCCGCACTGCAGGTGCGCACCGGGAAGGTGCGCAACAACAGGTCGAGCGTCTCCCGGATGGCGTAGGCGTGTGGGTACGGACCGAAATAGCGCACACCGCGCTTCTTCGTACCCCTCACCACGACGGCCCTCGGCCATTCTTCGTCGAGGGTGATGGCGAGGAACGGGTAACTCTTGTCGTCGCGCAATCGGACGTTGAAGCGCGGACGATGCTGTTTGATCAGCGAGTACTCCAGGATGAGGGCCTCGACCTCGTTGCGCACCGTCATCCACTCCACCGACGTCGCCGTGGCCACCATCTGCGCGGTCCGCGGGTGAAGGTGGACCGGATCCTGGAAGTAGTTGCCCAGACGCTGACGCAGGTTCGTGGCCTTTCCCACGTAGATGACACGGCCGAGCTCGTCCTTGAACTGATACGAACCCGGGAGTTCGGGGATCGTTCCGGCTTCGGGGCGAGCCACCACGACGACTCAGCCCTTGGCCAGCAGTGGGGCGAGGAACCGTCCCGTGTGGCTCACCGACGCGCGCACCACTTCCTCGGGCGATCCCTCGGCGATGATCGAGCCTCCCCCGCTTCCGCCCTCGGGGCCGAGGTCGATGAGCCAGTCGGCGGTCTTGATGACGTCGAGGTTGTGCTCGATCACCAGGACCGTGTTGCCCTGATCCACGAGACGGGAGAGCACGGTGAGCAGACGCCGCACGTCTTCGAAATGAAGACCGGTCGTCGGTTCGTCCAACAGGTAGATGGTGTGACCGGTGCTGCGCTTGGCGAGTTCGGTCGCCAGCTTCACGCGTTGCGCCTCACCACCCGACAAGGTGGGCGCGGACTGACCGAGCCGAACGTAACCCAACCCCACGTCGACGAGGGTCTGCATGTGTCGCGCGATCGCCGGTTGATTGGAGAAGAACTCGACCGCCTCGGAGATGGGCATGTCGAGGACCTCGGAGATGTTCTTGCCCTTGAACTGGATCTCGAGGGTGTCGCGGTTGTACCGGGCTCCCTTGCACACCTCGCAGGGAACGTACACATCGGGCAGGAAGTGCATCTCGATCTTGATCGTTCCGTCGCCGGAGCAGGCCTCGCAACGCCCGCCTTGCACGTTGAACGAGAAACGCCCGGGCATGTATCCGCGCACCTTCGCCTCGGCCGTGGTGGCGAACAGCTTTCGGATGTTGTCGAACACTCCGGTGTAGGTCGCCGGATTCGAACGCGGCGTGCGTCCGATGGGCGACTGGTCCATGTCGATCACCTTGTCGAGGAACTGGATGCCGTTGATGCGCTTGTGTCGGCCGGCGGGGTCCTTCGACTTGTAGATCTGCTGCATCAGGACCGGCAGCAGGATGTCACGCACGAGGGTGCTCTTCCCACTGCCCGACACGCCGGTGACCGCGACGAAACATCCGAGCGGAATGCGCGCGGTGACGTCGCGCAGGTTGTGCTCGCGCGCCCCCACGATCTCGAGCCATTCCTTGCCCGGAGACCGACGCTTCTCGGGCACGGGAATGGATCGCTTACCGGTGATGTACTGCCCGGTCACCGACTCCTTCACCTTGCCGATGCCCTTCACGGGCCCGCTGTACACGACCTCTCCACCGTGCTCGCCGGCACCGGGGCCGATGTCGACGATCCAGTCGCTCTCCTTGATCGTCTCCTCGTCGTGCTCCACGACGAGGACGGTGTTGCCCAGATCGCGGAGCCGAATGAGGGTGTCGATCAGGCGACGATTGTCGCGTTGATGCAGACCGATCGAGGGTTCGTCGAGAACGTACAGAGTGCCCACCAACCCGGAACCGATCTGGCTCGCGAGGCG
>WLEG01000142.1 GCA_009704425.1 Actinomycetota bacterium
CACCGCTTCTTCGCTGGCGGCCAGAATCTCGTCGTCGTCGGCCACCACGTCGTCGGGAGGCAGGCCCCCGTCCTTCTCGCTCAACGACATCGACCCGCGGGTGGGATGAAAGCGCATGCCCAACGCGCGGGCGGCTTCGATCTCGGCCGTCAGCAAGTCGCCGGCTCCGTGCGGGTGCAGATACAGGTGGTCGGTGGAGGTCGTGCAACCCGAGAGGGCCAACTCGGCCAAGCCGACGAACGCGCTGACATGCACGGCCTCCTCGTCGATGGCTCGCCACAGTGGATACAGCGACTGCAACCACCCGAACAACGGCTTGTCGGTCATGGGCGGAAACGCGCGCGTGAGGTTCTGGTAGATGTGATGGTGCGTGTTCACCAGACCCGGGGTGACCAAACAGTCGGTGGCGTCGACGTGTTCACGAGCCGACGGGGCCGGATCGGCCGAGGTACCGATGGCACTGATGCGACCACCGTCGACGGCGATCCAACCGCCGGAGATCTCGCGACGGGCTCCATCGACGGTGGCGATGTGCATGGCGTTGCGAACGACCAGATCGACCTGATTCATGCGGGTTCCTCTTCCATCGAGTCGAGAATCTCGACCAAGTGAGCGTTGGTGGTGCGGGGATTGACGATGCAGAAACGCAGAACGGTCTCGCCGTTCCACGAACTGGGCACGACGAACGACTGCCCGCTGTGCAGCTGGGCGTCGCTCCACTTCTGATACTGCTCGGGCGTCCAACCCGGGCGTCGGAACACCAGGATGCTCAGGTCGGGTTCCAGCATCAACTCCAGATACGGGCGTCGACGGATCTCCTCGGCACCGAAGCGGGTGGTGTCGAGCGTCTTCTCCATGGCCGCCGTGTACGCGTCGCTGCCATGCGTGGCCAGGCTGAACCACAGTGGCAGTCCGCGCGCGCGTCGCGAGAGATGGTGCGCGACGTCGGCCGGGTTCATCTCCATCCACGGTCGGGTCTCGTCCTGATCGCCGTGCAGCACGTCGAGATACTCGGCGTGCTGGGTGTGAGCGCGACGGCCGTCGTGGATGTTCCGGTACAGCAACGCGCAACTGTCGTACGGGCCGAACAACCATTTGTGTGGATCCACGATGAAGCTGTCGGCGCGCTCGATGCCGTCGAACAGATGGCGGACGCTCGGCGCGCACAGTGCGGCGGCGCCGTAGGCACCGTCGACGTGGAACCACGTGTCGTGAGTGGCCGCCACCTCGGCGACGGCGGCCAGGTCGTCCACCATGCCCAGATTCGTGGTTCCCGATGTGGCCACGATGGCGAACATGCGGTCGAGGTCGATGGCGTCGAGCGACGCGACCGTGGTGGCGAGTGCCGTGCCCGTCAACCGACCGCGTTCGTCGGCCGGCACCATCACGACGTCGGCGTCCATGGCAAGCGCCGCTTGCTTCACCGATGAATGCGCGCCGCTGGACGCCACCAGCAATCCGCGCGTGCGATCGTGTCGTCCCTGCGCGCGCTCGCGCCAACGATGCCGCGCCGCGATGAGCGCCGACAGGTTCCCCGCCGTGCCCCCGCTGACGAACACGCCCCCGGCCGACTCGGGGAACCGTGCGAGGTCCGCGATCCATCGCAACGCCTGATTCTCGGCGAAGACCGCACCGGCGCCCTCCAACCACGAGCCGGTGTAGATGCTGCCCGCCGACACCACCATGTCGAAGATGATGGAGGCCTCGGTGGGCGCTCCGGGCACGAACGACAGGAACTTGGGGTGGTCCACCGAGATGCAGGTGGGTGCCAAGATCTCGGTGTAGATGCGCAAGGCCTCGGCGCCGCCGATGCCCGACGGTGTGACGGTCTGGCCGACCTCGGCCAACATCTGCTGATACGGAATCGGTGCGTCCAGCGGTGGCGGATCCATACGGATGCGATCGATCGCGTATCGCAAGGCTTGGCTGGCCAGCCGAGCCATCTCGGCGTCAGGAGTGTGCACGGTTCACATTCTGCCAGCGTCCATCACGCGGCGAACCGACCACCGCGTGAACGGTGCGCAACGGTCAGGTGTTCAGGTCGAGAAGCTCGCTGCCCTCGTGACGGATCTCTCCGTCCTTCCACAACAGGTGTCCGAGCAGAGCGGCGAGACCGGCCATGGACAAGCCCACGACGATGGGAAAAGCGAAGAGGGCGATGATCAGCACGATTGCTCCGGCCATGACGCGAACCTACTTCTTCGCGCGCCGAGCGGGCGACTTCTTGGCGGCGGTCTTCTTCACAGCGGCCTTCTTGGTGGCAACCTTCTTGGCGGCGGGCTTCTTCGCCGCGGGCTTGGGGGCGGCCACGGGCTTGTAGGCCCAGGCCTCGATCTCGACCGCACCACCGAACGGCAACGCCGCCACGCCAATGGTGGAACGCGCCGGACGGGCCCCCGCGAAACCGGCCACGTACGCCTCGTTGAAGGTGGCGAAGGTGTCCATGTCGGTGAGGAAGCACAACGTCTTGGCGATGTCGTTCAGGGTGCATCCCTGCTCCTTCAAGCGCTCCTTCAGGTTCTTGACCGCCTGCGTGGTTTGCGCCGACACACCACCGGCCACCAGCGAGCCGTCCTTGATGCCGAGCTGACCGGAAACGATCACCCAGTCACCGGCGCGAACGACCGGCGTGTAGGGACCGAGGGGGGCGGGAGCCTTCTTGGATGCCATGAGGCGATGCTAGCGATGGATGCCCCGACCACATCCACGAGACGGCCGCCTCGTCGGGAAACGCATCAACGAAACGCGGGCCAACGCGTCGGATGGCCGGCGTGTCGCCAGGCCGCGGCCGCCACGGCGGCGAACACGGCGTCACTGCCGTTCACCGGATCACGATCGTCGTCGACCACGGTCACCTCGATCCGTGGGGTGTCCACGGCGCGCAACACCCCGAACGAGCGGATGGTCAGGTCCAGCGGAACACCGTCGACGCCCAGCGCCAGACCTTCCGACCGCACCCATCCGAGCCCCATGTGCGCGGCGCCGATGGCGTACGAGCGCAGCACCACCTCGTCCAGGACCCGTCCGGCGTTCACGCGCACCGTCACCACGTCGTCATCGACCACGGCCCACGCCTCGGCACCGTTCGGTGCCACCACGTGATCGCCCCGCTCGTCGACCTCGATCACCGACGAGCGCATCACGGCGATCTCGGCCCAACCCGCCGCCCGCAGATTCATCGAGGTGCGCGGACCAACCACGTCGTGTTCGACCACCGTCCAATCCGGGGCGAATCGAGCGACGCTCTCCGCCAGACCCGGCGTGCGCACGGCGTGCATCACACCGGAACCGTCGGGGCGAACCGCCAACGACATCGGGGGTCGTTTCGGGCCGGAACGCACCACGTCCTCGCGCGTCAGCAGCACCCGCACCGCGCGACCGTTCTCGTCGGCCAGACGTCGGGCGACATCGCGCACGTCCGAGTTCGTCTTGCCACCGAAGGCGCCACCGTTGTTGAGCGGTCCATGTGCCTCTCCGCCGGGCTCGCACCATGCGGCGTCGGGTTCCACGTAGGCGGGTTCCACCCAGGTGGTGCACAACGTGCGCGCCCACTCCCCCTCGACGACGGGCAACGGCCAGTCGACGGCCACGGTGGACTTGCGCCCCTGAACCGTGCCGGCCAGACGTCGGGCCGTCGCGATGTCGTCGGCCACGTGCCACGTGCCGTCCGACGCGCGCAACGCCACCAACGCGTCGCGGGGTGCGGTGTCGTCGGCGAAGCCACCGGCCCCCAACGCCACCCGTGGCCCCACCTCCTGATGCGCCCCGCCCTCGATGGCCGCGCGCTCGCGCGCCAGAGCCAGATCACGATCACCATCGACCATCCGTGATCCTCGACGCACCGCCACCGCTTCCTCGATGGTCTGCCATCCGGTGCACCGACAGGTGTGCGCCAACATCGCCTTCGCGAAGGACTCGTGATCGTTCTCGGCCGTCGCCTCGAGCCGCATGATGATCCCCGGCGAACAGAACCCGCACTGGCTGCCACCGGTGGCGCACAGAGCCTCACCCCAGGCGCGCCGCACGTCGTCGTCGAGGCCCTCGAGCGTGGTGACCTCGCGTCCGTTCACCCGCGTCACCGGTGTCACGCACGACACCCGCGGTTCACCGTCCACCCACACGGTGCAACACCCGCATTGACCCTGCGGTGCGCAACCGTCCTTGGCCGCGGTCAAGCCGGCGGTGTCGCGCAGCACCGACAACAAACTGCCGTCGGCTTCGGCGGAGAAGGGCGCGCCGTTCAAGGTGAAGGTGATCGTCGCCACCGGACCATTGTCGCACCACGCGACCATCGGCCACGACTCGTCACCCACTACCGTCGACGTCATGGTTGCTCAACGTCGAGTCATCGACCGTCGTACCGTGTTGCGCCTGGGTGCCGCGGGCGTGTCCACCGTGGCTCTGTCGCGCGTGCTGTCGGCGTGTGGTGGTTCCTCGTCACCGTCATCGGCGCTCGACGGCCCGATCGATGACTCCATGTCGCTCGTGCAGCGCTGGGTTCCCGATCAACTGGGGCCCGGGGTTCAGCGACTGCCCATCTCGCTGGCCGACAACGCGGGCATGTTGATGAAAGGACCCGCGGAATTGACCGGGCGGGTGATCAACTACCTCGACGACAGCGTGGTGGCCGACAACCTGGTGGCCACACGGCGTTCGCTCGGCGAAGGTTCGGCCCCGTTCTGGGTGTTCGAAACCGCCATCGACGCGCCCGACATCTACGCCCTCGTCGTCGACGGTGGTCCGTCGGATGGTGCGTCACTACAAGTGCGCGAGGCCTCGAACCTGGTGGTGCCACGACCCGGCGCACCATTGCCCGGCTTCGACACACCCACGTTCGACGACCACCGTGGCGTGGAACCCATGTGCAGTCGTCTACCCGAACCTTGCCCGTTCCACGACGTCACATTGAACGAGGCGTTGGCCGACGGGCGTCGGGTGGTCTACATCATCGGCACGCCGGCGCACTGCCGCACGGGCGTGTGCTCACCGATCCTGGAAGGACTCATTCCGCTGGGCGACGAGTTCTCCGACACCGTGTTCGTGCACGCCGACGTCTACGCGGACAAGGCGGGAACGACGGTGGCACCGGCCGTGAACGACTTGTCGCTGACGTTCGAGCCCGTGCTGTTCGTCACGGACACGTCAGGCTCGATCACCCACCGGTTCGAGGGCGTGTGGCACCCCGACGAGGTGCGCGCGGCGCTCAGCTGAACGACTGGCCGCAACCGCAACTGCGCGTTGCGTTGGGATTCGTGATGTTGAAGCCGGCCTGGTTCAGGCCGTCCTTGTAATCAAGGGTGGCGCCCAACAACAGCTGAGCCGACGCCGGGTCGACGACCACCTTGACGGCTTCGCCGTACACGGCCTGCTCGTCCTCGTCGGTGATGTCGCTGTCGAAGAACATCTCGTAGGAGTAACCGCTGCAACCGCCGGGACGCACGGC
>WLEG01000143.1 GCA_009704425.1 Actinomycetota bacterium
ATGGCCGAGTTGGCCGTGCGCGAGTACCCGTTGGAAGCCTGTGGGTTGATGGCCGGCGCGCCGGGGTCGAACGAGATCGTGCGCTTCTTCCCGTGTCGCAACGTCGACCAGTCGGCTCGCATCTACACCATCGATCCGCGCGACCATCTGCGCGCCGAGCGCACGGCCGAGGACGAGGGGCTCGAGATCCGGGGGGTCATGCACAGCCACACCCACACCGAGGCCTACCCCAGCCCCACCGACGTGGCCGCGGCCCCGGACCCCGACTGGCACTACCTGATCGTCACGTTGAAGCGCGAGACCCCCGAGATGCGGACCTTCCGGATCCGCCAGGGTGCGATCGCCGAAGTCGACGTCTGTGTCGTCTGACCGGCGGTTTTCCCCGCTCGTGTTCCCATTCGGACGGAGAATCATTACAATTCCGAGTGTCTTGGTAGGGAATTAGTCCCCACGTCGGCCGGTTGGAGGTGAGCATGATCCCGCACGAAAGCGTCCTCGACCTGATCGGGAACACTCCCTTGGTCGACGTCAGCCGGCTGTCGCCGAACCCGCGCGTGCGCCTGCTCGCCAAGCTCGAGAGCCAGAACCCCTTCGGTTCGGTGAAGGACCGCATCGCCAAGGCCATGATCGAGGACGCCGAGAAGAACGGTCGTCTGGTCCCGGGTCAGACCATCATCGAACCCTCGTCGGGCAACACCGGTATCGCGCTCGCCGCTATCGCGCAGATCAAGGGTTACCCCATCAAGATCCTCATGCCCACCAGCGTTTCCATCGAGCGTCGTCAGATGCTCGAGATCTTCGGCGCCGAGATCATCCTCACGCCGGGCGAAGAGGGCAGCAACGGCGCCGTGGCGCGGGCCATCGAGATGGCCAAGGCCAATCCGGAATGGTGCTTCCTCTACCAGTACGCGAACGACGCCAACCCGCGGGCGCACTACGAGAACACCGGCCCCGAGATCCTGCGCGACTGCCCCGAGGTGACCCACTTCGTGGCGGGCCTGGGCACCAGTGGCACGCTCATGGGCACGGGTCGCTTCCTGAAAGAGCACAAGCCCGACGTGAAGATCATCGCCGTCGAGCCTCCACTGGGCGAACGCGTGGAGGGCCTGCGCAACCTGGACGAGGGGTACATCCCGCCGTTGTTCGACAACTGGCACGGCTTCGACATTCTCGACCGCAAGCGCGTGGTGCGCCCGCGCGAGTCCATCGAATGGACCCGTCGTATCGTGCGCGAATGCGGCATCTTCGCCGGCATCAGCACGGGCGCGGCGCTGGCCGGAGCGGCCAAGGTGGCCTCGGAGATCGAGGAAGGCACCATCGTGTTCATCGTGTGCGACGGTGGTTGGAAGTACCTCTCCACCGGGGCCTACACCGACGATCTCGACGAGGCCGAGGCCCGCGCCGAGAAGATCATCTACTTCTGATCCCGCCCTCGCTGACGCGATTCCCCGCGGGGGCCCCGCACATTTCGGACACGGTCTACCGTTCATGTTGATATGAACCCCGTACCCGTGCCCCTTCCCGCCAACCGGCGTGACACGCGCCGTCGGTTCGAGCAATGGGTCAAGCACCCCGGGTGCGGTGCCAACCTCGTGTCGGCGGTGCACAACGTGAAGATGGGCGCGGTCGCTCGACGCGAGAATCCGGCGGCCCCCAAGGAAGGGCAGTCCGTGTTCGCCTTGGCCCGTGGTCGGCGATTCGAGGCCGGCTTGGTGGCGAAAGAGGGCGAGCGATTGTTGCGCGCCATGTCCGCCCGACAGATGTTCGGACGGCCCGATCCGCAATTCCTCGACTTCCGCATCTCCGTCAACGGCGGTCCGTTGGCCGACATCGACGACGCCATCGCCCACACCGAGAACTTCCTGCAGGAATTGGCGCGGGATCGTTCCTTTGAGGGCGTCGTTTCCAGTGCGACCCTGCGTATTCCCAAGGGTGTGATGTTGCCCGAGGCCACGCTCATCATCGACGCGTTGTCGGTGCGACTCGACGAGGACCGACCCGTCATCTCGGTGGGGGAGATCAAGACCTACGCCGATCGAGGGGGTCACACGTCCAAATCCGATCTGGCGCACGCCCGCGCGCAGATGGGTCTGTACGTCCACGCGTTGGCCATGGTGCTCGAACAACAGGGCCTGGCCGACCACGTCGAACTGTCGCTCCAGGGATTCCTCGTCCTCACGCACCCCGGCTCCAACAACCCGGCGGTGCGGGTGGGTGAGGATCTGCGATTTCAGGCCGAGCGCGCTCGCAAGGGTTTCGAACTCATGGAGGCCGCGGCGCGCGACATGTCGGACCTGGTGGGCGACGACGAGGGGGAGGGTCCCACCAGCCTCCTCGACATGGTGTTGGCCGCGCCCACGTCGTTCGCCGACGCCTGCCTGTCGTTCTGCGAACGCGCGTCGGCCTGTTACGCCAAGGCCGTCGCCAATGGTGATGGCGCGGCGTTGGGCGACG
Source organism: Actinomycetota bacterium (assembly GCA_009704425.1). Taxonomy (GTDB): domain Bacteria; phylum Actinomycetota; class Acidimicrobiia; order Acidimicrobiales; family Ilumatobacteraceae; genus Casp-actino8. Next base: position 2,455 of record WLEG01000143.1, read on the forward strand.
ACGTGGATCGTTTCCTCAACGGTCTCTCGACGCATCGTGCCGACGAGTTGTTGGCGGGAGCGAAGGCGCGCAACGAGATCGAACGCGACTTCCTCCGGCGCATGAAGAACCCGTTGGAGGGTGCGTCATGACCAACGAACTCCGCACGACCCGACGATTGTCGGCGTGGCACGAGGGGCGCCCGCTTCCGCGTGGCGAGAAGGTGAACGTTCACGTGGGCGACGATGACGAGATCCTGTGTCTGTCGTTCGTCCGCATGGGTGGCGAGTCGTTGCCGTGGGCGGTGGCGATCGGGCACCCGCACGAGGAGCCCCGGTTGTTCGCCGTTCCCGACCCGCGCGACCGCGACATGGTCGCCGACATGATGGTCGAGGCGGGGCGGATCATCCTGGAGCATTTCGGCCACCCCGGCTTCGCGTCCGACGTGGACGAAGTGATGTCCGTCTACGAGTTCCGGCAGATCTGGGTGCCGGGGACCTCGCACCTCGAACTTCTGCATTCGATCGCCTTCGCCTACGCCCGCACCACGTGGCAACGCCCCGACGTCGAGGTTCTGCGGGCGCTGGGCAACCTGGCGAACTGCCTGTTCGTCGAGGCCCAACGACCCGGTCAGCAGACCGTCATCGTGGCCTCCGATGCGTTGACCACCGCGTTCGACTTTCCCAGCTCGCCGGTGCGGCACGCCCACCTCGGTCACCTGCTCGCCTGGATGGGTCGCGAAAAGACGCGCGAGTCGCGACATCGCGCGGCCACCGAAGCCGAGAAGTCGTCGGTGGCCACCACCCTCGATCCCGAGTTCGAACGCACCGAGCTGGAGTCCCTCGTCGAGCGGTGGAACGCGCCCCCGCGCGAGCAGCGCGTCGCCAAGGGCAGGAAAGTTGCGCGCGCGATCTCCGACGTTCTCGGCGGACAGTTGCGACACCGGCACTCGCTCACCGTGCGAGCCATCGACAAGCTGCGTCGGGATCCGCGCGGACCCAACCCCGGCTTGTCCGATCTCGTGCGCATCGGCACCGACAAATTCGGTCGGCTGTGGTGGGATCAGGTGTTGCGCGAACTCTCCGACGACCCCGAGGTGCGCGAGTACTGGCCGGGATTGCGCGGCGACAACAGTGCCCGACAGGCGGCATTCTCGTATCAGCAGCGCGTTGCGGCATCCCGCCAGGTCATGCATTCGCTCGTGCACGGCGATCGCGCGCTGCAGGAAGAGGAGTTGCTGCGCGGTCACGGCGTTCGCGCCAAGGTGGTGGCGGTCGACAACGGCGGAGGTCGTTGGACCCTCGTGCACGACTTCCCGGCTCTTCCCGACATCAAGGTGGGTGGGTCGTTGGCCATCGCCGGTGCACCGAAGTTGCAGGTGAAGGTGCAGTCGGTGTCCGTCGAGGATCGGACGATCATCGTGAGTCCGTCGTGGTCGGCCCCCAAGTACTCCAGCGGACCCATGGCCAAGAGGGCCTCGGATCCCACGTGGAGGGGACGACAATTGATCCTCATCGAGGACTTCCCGGTGCACTTCACCGAGAGCATGGGCTACCGCATCAACGCCAAGACCGAGAGTGGTTTCGACATCCTCGACTACTTCCGTCGTGAGATCGCCACCGACCTCGGCCGTGACGAGGGAGAAGACGAATGAGTTCCGTCGTCACGGCCCTGCGCTCGTTCGTGGCCGGCACGGGAGCCATCGCGGTGGTGAAGGCCCCTCCCGGCTCGGGGAAGACCTATACCTTGGTGGAGTCCCTCGCGGCCGGCATCACGGCACGTCGGCGCGTCGTGATCGCGGCCCAGACCAACAACCAGGTCGACGAGATCTGCGAACGCATCGCTCAGCGTTATCCGCGGCAAACCGTCGTGCGATTCTCCAGTTCCGGCTATCAGCGGCCCGACGACATCGACGAGCGCGTGCTCTTCATCGACAAGAAGGCGTCGATTCCCGAGGGTCCGATCGTGATGGTCGCGACCGTGGCGAAGCTGGCATTGTCCAAGTTCGACGGAGATTTCGACATCCTCCTGGTCGACGAGGCCTGGCAGATGGCGTGGGCCGACTTCCTGCCGATGCGCCACGTGGCCGATCGATACGTCTTCATCGGCGACCCCGGCCAGATTCCGCCCACGGTGGCCATCGACGTCGACCGATGGGAGGCCTCGGCGCATCCACCCCATCAGGCCACGCCCACCCTGATTCTGGACAACCCCGCACTGGCGGGTCTGCGCACCGAACTGCAACTGCCCACGTGTCGTCGTCTGCCGTACGACTCGGTTCGCCTGGTGAACGGGTTCTACGACTTCGAGTTCGACAGCGACGCCAAACCGGGCGAGCGCTTCATCCGGCCGACGCGGATGGTCAAAGCCGTCGGGCCGGCCGCCGAAGGTGTGGACCTCGCTCTCGAATCCATGTGGTCCACCAGACACCCCTCGACCACCGCGGTCATCCAGATGCCCACGCCCGAGGGCGGCTTGCCGGTGGGCACCGACGTCGAGTTGGCCCGGTTCACGGCCGCGGTCGTCGCCCGTCTGCTCGAGCGACGGTGCGAGGTGTCGACCGAGGTCGACGAGAAGGATGCCCCGAGACCGTTACGGCCCACCGACATCGGTGTGGTGTCCACGCACAATCTCATGAACACCGCGATTCAGAACGAGTTGCGCGCGCTCTCGCCCAAGTTCGCGTCCATTCGGGTCACCACGCCCGAGCGTTGGCAGGGCCTGGAGAAGCCGGTGATGGTGGCGGTCCACCCGTTGTCGGGGGTCATGTCGCCGTCGGCATTCGATCTGGAAACCGGGCGTCTGTGCGTCATGGCGTCACGCCACCAATCGGCGTGTTTCTTCGTGACCCGAGATCACGTGAGTGCCACCCTAGACGATCACTTGCCGCTCGCCGACCAAGCCCTCGGATGTCACGACGCGGTGGGCAAGGGTCACGCACTTCACCGCGCATTTCTCGACGACCACCGTGAAAGGAACCTCATTGTCTGACACGAAGATTCGCATC
>WLEG01000144.1 GCA_009704425.1 Actinomycetota bacterium
CGCACCGCGATCTCACCGGTGACATCGTCGCGCTCGGCGATACCGAGCAACTTGACGACGTACCCGAGTCGTTTGGCCACCGCGATGTCGGCCGCGGTGATGCGACTGATGCCCTCGTGATACACGTCGCCGGCCACCACCTTGGATCCGAAGGCGATGGACGCCAGGATCGCGGCCTTGGCACCGGCGTCGAAACCCTCGACGTCGGCCGTTGGATCGCGCTCGGCGAAACCGAGATGTTGGGCTTCGGCGAGCGCGACTCCGTAGTCGGCGCCCTCCTCGGTCATCTTGGTGAGGATGTAGTTCGTGGTGCCGTTGATGATGCCCATGACACGGCTCACCGGCTCTCCGCGCAGACTCTCGCGCAGCGCGCGGATGACCGGGATTCCACCGGCGACCGCGGCCTCGAAGAGCAAGTCGACACCGGCGGCGTCGGCGGCACCGAACAGTTCGACACCCACGTTGGCCAACAGTTCCTTGTTGGCGGTGACGACGGGCTTGCCGAGCGACAGCGCGGTCGAGATGAGTTCGCGGGCGGGTTCGATGCCACCGATGACCTCGACCACCAGGTCGACGTCGGGATCGCTGACGACGGCATGGGCGTCACGGGTGAGAAGTCCGTCGGCGAGCGAGATCTCGCGGTCGCGCGAGAGGTTGCGCACGGCGACGCTCACCACTTCGAGACGAATGCCGGTGCGGGCTTCGATGCCCTTCGACTGCTGCGCGATGAGCCCGATGAGAGCCGCACCCACGTTTCCGCAGCCGAGCACACCGATGCGCACGACCTTGCCCTGGGATTCAACCGTTGTCACGGTGGTCAAGGCTATGGGGACGCCCCGCCCGAAACCTCGGGGTTTGTCGACGCGAAGGACCGCGTCCGCACGGATCACACCTGGTCGAGACGGACCAGGTCCTCGTAGGTCTCGCGGCGCACCACCACGCGCGACTCACCATCGGCCACGAAGACCACGGCCGGTCGCGGGACCTTGTTGTAGTTGCTCGCCATCGAATGTCCGTAGGCACCGGTGACCGGGGTGGCCAGCAGATCTCCCACCTTCAACGACGACGGGAAATCGGCGTCGAAGATGAGCACGTCGCCGCTCTCGCAGTGCTTGCCCACGAGGCGGCCGGGCATGTCGCGCGGGGCCGCCACGTCGGCCACCGCGAAGGCCTCGTAGCCGCTGCCGTAGAGAACCGGCCGCGGGTTGTCGCTCATGCCGCCGTCGACACTGACGTAGGTGCGGATGCCGGGTATGGGTTTGACGGTGCCCACCGTGTAGACGGTGATGGCCGACGACGCCACGATCGAACGACCGGGCTCCACCGACACCTCGGCTTGCACGCCGAGGGCCCGACACGCGTCGAGCAACACCGAACCCCACGCGGTGATCGACGGCGCCTCCTCGCCTTCCACGTACGCGACGCCGAGACCGCCGCCGAGGGTCAATTCGGGCAAACCGTACGGAGCGGAGAACTTTGCCATCACTTCGGCGGCCTTGGCGAAGCTGTCGACGAGCAACACGTTGGAGCCGATGTGGCAATGCAGACCGACCAACTCGCCGCATCCACCGCGGGTGATGCGGTCGATGGCGCGCGCCGCGTCGCCGTTGGACAGATTGAATCCGAACTTGGAATCGTCCTGACCCGTGGCGATGAAGTCGTGCGTGTGCGCGTGAACACCGGGGGTCACGCGAATCATCAACCGCGGCTTGGGCAGACCGCGCGAACGAAGATGCTCGAGTCGTTCGATTTCGTCGAAACTGTCGACCACGATCTGACGCACGCCGGGACGCGCTTGCGTGTCGGCGCCGACGGTCAACGCCATCTCCAGTTCGGCCAGGCTCTTGTTGTTGCCGTGCAGGATGCAGCGATCGGCCGGCACTCCACCGTGCATCGCCACGAACAACTCTCCGCCGGTGGCCACATCGAGCAAGAGGCCCTCGTCGCTGACGAGCCGTGCCATGGCGGCGCAACTGAACGCCTTACTGGCGTACACCACCCGATCGACACCGAACGCCGCCACCGCCTCGCGACAACGGGCCCGCACGTGCGCCTCGTCGTAGACGAACAACGGGGTGCCGTGACGCTCGGCCAATTCGTCGACGCGACAACCGCCGACGCTCAACGAACCGTCGGACTCGATTCGCGCCGTGTCGGGCAACAGGCCCATGGGGACGGGGCGGGGGCTCACATCTGCTCCGGCGAGTCGATGCCCAGCAAACCGAGACCTCGGTTCATGACGCGCGCGGTGAGATCGCACAACGCGAGACGACTGGTGCGAATCGCCTGGTCGTCGGCCTTCAACACGGGGCAATGTTCGTAGAAGGCGGTGAACGTGGTGGCGAGTTCGTAGAGATAGGTGCACAGTCGATGCGGGCTGTAGCGCTCGAGCGTGTCCAGGATGGCGGATTCGAAGCCGAGGATCTTCAGGGCCAGATCGCGTTCCTGCGGCTCGACCACCGCGAGCGAGGCCGAGACGACCGACGACCGATCGATGCCGGCGCGTCGGAAGATGCTGCAGATGCGCGCGTGCGCGTATTGCAGATACGGCGCGGTGTTGCCGTCGAAGGACAACATGCGCTCCCAGTCGAACACGTAATCGCGAACGCGATCGGTGGACAGGTCGGCGTACTTGACGGCTCCGATGCCCACCATGCGGGCCACACGGGCACGCTCGTCGGCCGGAAGATCGGGGTTCTTGGCGGCGATGGCCTCGTCGGCCCGCGCCACCGCCTCGGTGACCAAGTCGATGAACTTCAACGGATCGCCACTGCGACTCTTCAGCATCTTGCGATCGGAGCCCAGCACGCTGCCGAACGAGACGTGAACGGCTTCCACCGGATCCTTCAACCACCCCGCCATGCGCGCGACGTCGAAAACCATGCTGAGGTGCTGGGCCTGAGGCGCGCCCACCACGTACAACAACAGATCGGCTCCGATGCGCTCGACGCGGTCGATGACGCAGGCCAGATCGCTGGTGGCGTAGTTGAAGCCGCCTTGACCCTTCTGCACGATCAACGGCAACGGATCACCGTCGCGGTTGGTGTATCCGGGCGGGAACACCACGTCGGCGCCGTCGGACTGCCGAAGCAGGCCCAGGGCGTCGAGACGGGTGATCACCTGTGGCAGCAGATCGTTGTAGGCGCTCTCGCCCATCAGATCGTCGTCGGTGAGGAGTATTCCGAGCAACGAGTACACCGCGTTGAAGTGCTTGGTGGAGAGATCGACGAGCAACTTCCACAGTCGTCTCGTTTCCGCGTCGCCCGATTGCAGCAACACCACGCGGGCTCGCGCGCGGTCCTTGAAGACGTCGTCGGCGTCGAACTTCGCGCGAGCCTGCTTGTAGAAGCCGTCCAGGTCTCCGAGCGAGAGGTGATCGGCCGCCTGGGTCTCGCCCAGGTCCAACAGATGCTCGATGAGCATGCCGAACGGCGTGCCCCAGTCACCGATGTGGTTCTCGCGGATCACCTCGTGACCGACGTGTTCCATCAGTCGAACGAGCGCGTCGCCGATGACGGTGGTGCGCAGGTGGCCGACGTGCATCTCCTTGGCCACGTTGGGGGCCGAGTAATCGATGATCACCTTGCGCGCGGCGACGACGCCGACACCGAGACGTTCGTCGCAGGCCACGTTCGACAGTTCGCCGGCGAGGAAGGAGTTGTCGAGCACCAGATTCAGGAAGCCCGGACCGGCCACTTCGACCGACGAACACACACCCGGCAGACCACCGCACGCGTCGAGCACGGCCTGGGCCACCTCGCGGGGGCTGCGACCGAGTTCCTTGGCCAGCGCCAGGGCACCGTTGGCCTGGGCGTCGGCGTGTTCGCTCGGCCGGATGACCGGGTCGACTCCGGCTCGACCGGCCACGGCGTCGAATGCCACGCGAAGTCGGTCGGCGAGGATGTGGAGGGGATCGGCCATAACCGTTCCATTGTTACCGATCGCCCGTCGTCAACGGCGTTTGATTGGTGCGAATCCCCTGAACACGGGCGGGAAACATCCGCAAAGGTCCCCCGCTAGGCTCCTCGCGTTGCCCACGTAGCTCAGTGGATAGAGCGTCTGCCTCCGGAGCAGAAGGTCGTAGGTCCGATTCCTACCGTGGGCGCCAAGGAGTCACGATCCCCTTCGGCGAACGCCGCGGCTACCGCCACCTTTGTCAGGATGGACCATGAGCACAAACGACCCCGACTCCTCGACGCGTCTGGTCTTCATCCGAGAGTCGATCTCCCACCTCGAGGACCGCATCACCACGGTCGACAACAAGGGAAACATCCTGATCGGAGTGGCTCTGGCCTCACTCGCGGTCAGTGGGACATTCATCAACAAGGCCCTCGAGAACGACCTTGCCCTCGGCTGGGAAATCACCATTCTTCTCGCGGCAGCGATTCAGCTGATCATGAGCGGCTCGATCATTCTTCGGTGTCTGTTGCTGCTGAACCCCCGAAAGGCTTCTCCCGAATCGACCGGATACGTGTTCCCGAACCCGTATCTGTTGTGGCCACGCAGGAATCAACCATGGACGATCAGCGCCGAGGCTCACGGCGACGCATTGCGAAATCTGACCGTCGCGCAGATCGAAGAGAACCTCGTCGCGATGCAGACCACCTTGATCTTTCTGATCGATGCCAAATACCGCCACTACCGACTGGCCATCAAACTGTCGAAAGGTCTGATAACGACGATTTTGGTGGTCTTGGGTACGGCCGGAATCGCGTCGGCCGCCGGAAACTGACGACCAATCAAGGCTCGCCAGACCGGTTCTGAAATTCCCGGGAAAAAGTGCGAGGAAGTCGCGGGACGGGTCTCTTGTCCGGTGAGCAGCTACACGAGCTGCCACCAATCAGACAGGGGAATGCCATGAAGATCAACCGCAACAACAAGTTCACCGCCGCCGGACTCGCCGTCATCGCGGTGGCCGGACTCACCATCGGTGCGAGCGCCTGCTCGGGAAGCGACGCGACGGACGCCTCCGAGGCTCGCACCGAGGTCGGAACCGGATCGTCCTCCACCCGCCGCACGGCCGACATCGGAGACGCGACCGACACCCCCGATGCGATCAGCGCCTCGGTCGACGGATCATCGGTTCGTGATGACGAACCGGCCATCGACGAACCGGGTGCCGACGACACCGGCTCCGTCATCGACACTCCGATCGTCGACGCTCCCGTCGTTGAGGACGCCGCTTCCGACGGGGCTTCCTCCGACGTTCCCGCCGCCGACACCCCGGCCGCCGACGCCGGCGTCGAGGCTCCCGCGTCCGACGCGCCCGGCTCCGACGCTCCGGTCGAGATCCCCTCGGGCGACACCGCTCCCGGTACCGGGGGTGCGCCGACACTCGAGATCCCGATGAATTCCGGCGCCTCCGTGGAGATGATTCTCTTCGTCGGCAGCACCGGCGATCTCGACGCCAGCCTCTTCCTGAAGGAGAGCG
>WLEG01000145.1 GCA_009704425.1 Actinomycetota bacterium
GGGCACCTCGATGGGAACGCGTGGCGGATCGAGGCGACAGATCGCCGTCGGGGGACTCGGGTCGTACCAAGTGGGGCGGGAAGCAAAGACCGCGAGGAACACACGCCTCACGACACACTATGATTCATTACAGATTCGGTGTTCGGGGAGACTTCATGGGAAAGCAACTGTCGGGGTGGCGCACGCGGTGGGCGGCGATCGGGGCGGCCTGCGCGGTGGCGCTCGGTGCTGGTGGTTTCGGTGTGGTGAACGCGGTCGTGTCGTCGGGCGAGCGGTCGGTGTACGTACCGATCGTCCCGGTGCGGGTGCTCGACACCCGGTCGACCAACGAGATCACGAACGGGACGCGGCGCCTGGTGGTGGAAGGTGTGATCACGACCGCTGACGGCGTGTCACGTCAGGTGGTGCCGACGGATGCGTCGGCAGTGGCGGTGAACATCACGGCCACGAGCACCGACAAGAACGGGGGTTACGGATTTGTCACGGCGTTCCCGTGCCTGACGAGTTCCGACGCGGTGCCGAACGCGTCGTCGTTGAACTTCGAGACGGGTGTCGATGTCGCAAACGGGTTGAACGTGACGACGTCGGCCAATGGATCGATTTGTCTGTACGTGTACGGCACGGCGGACCTGATCGTGGATGTGGCCGGCTATTTCGTCGACCACAACCACGACGACCGTTACTACACCGAGACCGAGGTCGACGCAGCGTTGGCCGAGACGGTACGGGAAACCGAGATGGTTCCGGTCATCGTGCCCGGCCCCCAGAACCCCGCGCTGGTGGCCGGAGGAAGCACCGGAACGGAGGTTGCCCTCGGTATCGGGCCCGAAGGATTCCCGGTCCTCGCCGCGTACGACGACAACACGTTTCTCGATCTTCGTGTGTGCGCCAACGCGACGTGCACCCGTGGCTCCGGCAGCACCATCGATCAGTATGCAACCATGCCGGCCGTGTCGGTCCTGGGAAATGGAAATCCGGTCGTGGTGTACCAGATGGGTCATCTCATGCCGGTACCCACCTACGACATGTGGGTGGCGATGTGCGGCGATCCGCAATGCTCGTTCATCACCCGACGGACAAAGATCGACGGAGACGGCGTCGGGGCGGGTGAGTCGGGCCTCTCACCGTCGGTCGCCGTCGGTTTCGACGGGTTTCCGATAATCGCATACGGTCACCTCCCGGCGGGGAGTTCCGATGGCGAACTGATCCTGACCCTCTGCGACGACTTCGACTGCAGCAGCACGAGTCGTCGAGTGCTGGCGACTGCCGTTGGCGGGGTGGTCTTCTTCACCTCGGTCGCCATCGCACCGAACGGAAACCCGGTGATCGCCTACTTCGAGACCGCCTCGGAGGACCTTCACCTGGTCGTCTGCGACGACCCGTCGTGTACCTCATCGAGCTCGGTCGTGGTCGACGGAGACGGCACGGGTCCTCAGGCCACCGGTCGGTACGCGTCGCTGGCCATCGGCGTGGATGGTTTTCCGATCATCAGTTACTTCGACGACACGAGCGAGACCGTCAAGGTTGCCGCGTGCACCGACCTCGCATGCACCGAGCCCACCATCACCACGATCGACCACGTGGGCAACGGCATGATTCGCAAGACCACCTCGATCGACATCGGCCCAGACGGAAATCCGGTGGTCGCGTACTTTCACGTCGACGACCAAAGTGTGAGAGCGGCGACCTGTGCGGACACGGCATGCTCGATGTTCACGACATCGCAGATTTCCCTATCGGCGGGTGGGCCGCTGGCAATGAAGGTCGGTCGGTATGGTCGACCCTTGGTGGCATACCAGTTGGACATGGGCGGCATGTCTGCGCCAGAGCTCTGGGCGGCCGAACTGTACCTACTCGACGACTTTCGAACCGATGACCGAGTGATGTGTCCCGCTTCGATGTCCATGGTGTGTTGACGGCGGACATCCGAACTCGACGTGCCACGAGTCTGATCGACTCGTCGAGGGACTACTCCACCCGCAAGCCCGAGATCGCGCGGGCGATCACCAGCTGCTGGATCTCTGAGGTGCCCTCGAAGATGGTGTGAATCTTCGCGTCACGGTGCATGCGCTCCACGTGGTACTCGCGCGTGTAGCCGTAGCCACCCAGTATCTGGATGGCGTCCTCGGTGACGCGCACCGCGGTCTCCGACGCGTGGTACTTACTCATGGAGCCCTCGGCGTTCTTGAAACCGCCGTTGCGGGCCAACCACGAGGCGCGCCAGATGAGCAGACGAGCCGCATCGATCTGGGTGGCCATGTTGGCCAACTTGAACGCGATGGACTGGTTCATGATGATCGGCTTGCCGAACGCCACGCGCTCCTTGGCGTAATCCAGGGCGATCTCGTAGGCGCCACGCGCGATACCCAACGCCTGCGCACCCACCGTGGGGCGGGTGGCCTCGAAGGTCTTCATGGCGGGCTGAGCCTCACCGGTGCGACCGGCCTCGCGCGCACGGGCCAACTTGGCGTCCAACTTCTCCTTACCGCCCAGCAAGCAACGACCCGGAACACGCACCTCGTCCAGCACCACCTCGGAGGTGTGCGACGCCTTGATGCCGTGCTTCTGGTACTTCTGGCCCTGCGACAAACCCTTGGTGCCGGGGGGAATCACGAACGACGCCTGACCGCGACCCTTCAGGGCCGGATCCACCGCGGCCACCACCACGTGCACGTTGGCGATGCCGCCGTTGGTGATCCACGCCTTGGTTCCGTTGATCACCCACTCGTCCTTGGCCTCGTCGTACACGGCGCGGGTGCGCAACGACGACACGTCGCTACCGGCATCGGGCTCGCTCACGCAGAACGCCCCGAGCTTCACGTCGTTCGCATCGCCGTAGCACTGCGGAACCCACTCGATGACCTGCTCGGGGGTTCCGTTGCCGCTGATGCCGGCCGCGGCCAATCCCGAACCCATGATGGCCATACCGATGCCACCGTCACCCCAGAAGATCTCCTCCACCGCCACCGGCATGGTGAGTCCGCTCTTGTCGCTCATCGCGTTCATGATGAAGTCGATGCCGTACAGACCGATCTTGGCGGCCTCCTGAACGATGGGCCACGGGAACTCCTCGCGGTCGTCCCATTCCTGAGCGGCCGGACGCATGACGTCCTTGGCGAACTCGTGGATCCAATCCTTGATCTGAAGTTGTTCGTCGGTGAGGTTGAGGGAGAACTCGGACATGAGCCGATGTTACCGAGTGGTAACCAATGCCGCCACCCGAGCCCCGAAATCCCGAAAGGGCCTCCTCGCTGGCAGAATCGTGCCATGTCGTCACCCGCGAGACCGCCCGTGACGACGGTGCGCGGACTGGTTGCCAGCCTCACGTTCGCCGGCGGAGCCTTGCACTTCGCCGTGGCGCCGGGCCGTTCGGCCGACTGGCGCGCCGAAGGCATCGTGCTCGCCGGCATCGGCGTGATCATGTTGGCCGTCGGTGCGTCGATCGCACTGCGCGCCTCGCGCACGTTCCTGTTCGCGGGGTCGGCTCTGAACGCCCTCGTGGTCGTCGCACTCGTGGTCAGTCGAACGGCGGGCTATCCCGTCGGGCCGTGGTCCGACACCACACCGAGCATGGGCCCGTACGAAGCGACCGTCCTTGTGGTGGCAGTCGTCGCGTTGGCACTGTCGCTCGGAGCACTGGTGTCCGATGTCGAACACATCGGACAGGTCGGCTGGAGATTCGAGAACATCGCTCCAATGGCGGTGGTGCTGGTCGCACTCCCCGGTTTCGTCACCACACAGTGGGCCGACGACGCCGCCCACGTGCAGGGCTCGGCCCACGCGCACGATCATTCGTCGACCTCCGACGACGTCGGCTTCCGAGCGCCACTCACCATCGACGAACGCCTCCGATTGGGTGACGAACTCACGATCGCCGCCGCTGCCGCCGACGTCTACCCCACTCTGCGTGACGCACGAGCCGCGGGTTGGATTCTCGTCGGCGGCTACACCTCGGGCGCCGGCCAGATGTTGATCGACCCCCGCGTGGACTCGCGCGTTTCACCGTTCGCTCTCGATCGACCGTCTGGTCTGCTCTACGAATCGTCGATGGACGACGCCAATCTCGTCGGCGTGCAGTACAACGCGTGGACCTCCGACGGATCCACGCCCGCGGGCTTCACGGGCCAGGGTCCCATGTGGCACCTGCACGACGGCACCTGCGTGGCCGACGACGGCGCGTGGGCCCTCCCCCTCGACGAGACGGTCACCGGCAGTGATTGCTCGCGCGTCGACGCGTCGCTCGACGACACCTCGTCATGGATGCTTCGCGTGTGGTTGGTGCGCGGATGGGAGAACCCATCGGGAACCTTCGCCCACGATCATCCGGCGTTGCCCTGAGTCAGGACGCGCGACGACCGCGACCACCTCGGGTGGTGCGGCGCTTGTGGTCGAGGAAATCGACCATCACGTAGTTGCCCAGGTCGTGCGCGTTGGTCATGAAGGCCCGTCCGCCGTTCATCGACGTGAGTTGCTCGACGAAACGCACCAGGTACTGATCCGCGTCCAACATGAACGTGTTGATCGTGATGTTCTCCTTGGTGCAACGCATCGCCTCGCGCAACGTGGCCTCCACGGTCAACTGCTGGGCGTCCCAACCGTCGAAGTAGGTGAACCACGGATCACCCTGCGGGGTGATGTGGGCGGTGGGTTCGCCGTCGGTGATCATGATGATCTGCTTGTTGCCCGACTGACCCGCCAACATGCGTCGCGCGGTGGCCATGGCGTGGTGCATGTTCGTGCCCTGCATGCCCGGCGGCGTGGCCTCCATCAACTCGTCGGGCTTCACCTCCCACGCGAGGTGACCGAACAACAGGATGCCCAGGTAGTCGCGCGGGTACTGCGACGACATCAGTGACTGCAAGGCCACCGCCACCTTCTTGGCCGGCCCCCAACGATCGTCGCGATACATGGAGTACGACGCGTCCAGCATCAGAACCGTGGCCGAGCGGGTGAGATGCTCGGTGCGTTCCACCTCGAAGTCCTCGGCCGACAACTTCACCGGCGTGCCCTGTCCGCCGCGCCGCAGTGCGTTGCGAATGGTGCGCTGAAGGTCGAGGTTGAACGGGTCGCCGTATTCGTATTGCTTGGTCTCGTAGGTGCGCTCGTGCCCCTGGCCGAAGCGGTGTTGCTGATGTTGCCCGGGCTTGTCCTTGGCCAGACGGGAGAAGATGTCGCGCAACGCCTTCGAGCCGATCTGGCGCATGCCCCGCGGCGTGACCTCCAGCTTGCCGTCGCGCTGACGGATGAGCCCCTCGCGCTCCATCTCCTTCACCAGCTTCGACAACTTGTCCATGGAGCGCGCCACTTCGTCGCCCAGCAGGTCGCGCACCCGATCCATGTCGGCCTCGGCCAACTGCTGCGGTGAGGCCGGATTGTTCATGAGATCCTCGAGCCGGTCGAGGTCGGCCA
>WLEG01000146.1 GCA_009704425.1 Actinomycetota bacterium
CCGCCGCCCGACCCACCAGATGTTGCTGCGCCGCCGGCTGCCGCTCCACGGCCGCCACCCAGGGAGGTGAAGCCGAGCACTGAACTGTCCTGGCCGTTGTTAGCGGCAATCCCGTTGTACGCAGCGTTGCTCACCTCGGCAACACCTTTGCCACCCTGACCGACGATCACCGGATTCACCGATCCGGCAACGACGGACGCGGTTCCGGTGCGGAACCCTCCAGCACCACCACCGCCACCATGACGTGAACCGCCGCCGCCACCACCACCGACGACGAGGTACTGAGCCGATGTCACTCCTTGTGGAACGGTCCATCCACCAGCCGCCGTGATGTAAGACCGTGGGAATGTGACGATCGAACGACCGGCAACAGACGACACGTCGACCGACTTCACATCGACGAACGTCGGCGAGGAGGTCGTCGTGAGGTGGGTCGATGATGTTGCACCGACCTTGCGGTTGTAGACGGTGGAGCCCGTCCCCTCGTTGAAGTCGTAATAAGCGAGAAGGTTCGCGAGACTCACATCCGGACGGGCGTGCATCCCTGCCGCGATTTGCGCTTGGGTCCGCGTCGAATTCCAGAGCTTCACTTCGTCGACTCGGCCCGCGAAGTTCTTTGCGTTGTTTCCCGCCTTGCCGACGAACAACGGGTCCGAGCTTGCGGCCCAGTCGTCGAGATCGGTCGTGGTGAAAACGTCTTGGCCGTTGAGCGAGAACGTGATGACTCCCGTCGAGTCGACCCGTCGCACCGCGAGATGTTGCCACTGGGACGACAAAACGGAGGTTCCCGTGTCGTGAGCGACCCAAGCGCCCCCGGAGCTCACATCCTTGTAGATGAGGCGCCACGTTCCACCGGAACAACTGACACCGAACCTGTTCTCCTGGAAGAGCACGAACTGCTCCGACGAGCAGGGGGTCGTCGGATAGGCCCAGGCCTCGATGGTCAGATCCGTCGTCAGAGACGGTGCGCCTCCGGACGCGAACTGAGTACTTCCGTCGAACGACATGGCGAAGTCGATGTCCTGTACTTCGTAACGCAAGATGACGACGCCCGATCCACCGTCTCCTCCACTCGCATCTGACTGAGCTCCACCACCGCCGCCACCGCCGCCGGTGAAGTCGAGACCCGAGGCGCCGGAACCCGCCTGGGACCCGGCACCGCCACCACCACTACCACCTGCCGATATTGGCTGAGCTGTATTGCCGAACGCGCCACCGGCACCGCCACCCGCCAAGTAGACGGACCCGGAAACGTTCTCTCCCACACGAAGTCTCGAAGCAGATGTCGCCGATATGAGAGTCGTGACCGCCCCGATTCCGCCGCCACCGCCTCTGCAGTCACTGCCCGCAGCACCCGCGGTTCCTGCACCTCCGCCACCACCCGCCGCGTAGCAAGCCGGTGCTGAATCTCGCGTGAAACCGAGAGCGCCATTGCTGCCCTCGCCTGCCACGCCGGTACCGACCGAACTCAACGAACCACCGTAAACAGCACCTCCACCTGAGCCACCGCTCGAACCGTTGTCACGCGTTGCGCCCGAATTGCCGCCACCACCACCGCCGCCACCACCAGTTCCGCTCACAGTCGTGATGCCGGTGCCCGAAATCGATGAGGTTCCACCGTTGCTCGCTTGGGCACCACCACCACCCGCGATCACTTCGCCGCCCGCACCTCCATCGCCCACCACAATCGAGACGGACTGCTCGGGACGGAGAAGCAAACCGGTGCCCGAGCGGAGTCCGCCAGCTCCTCCTCCTCCGCCGACGAACGCACCGCCGCCGCCACCACCACCGACGACGAGGTAGTCGACGTTCGTGACGCCAGCCGGCACAGTCCACGTGCACGTTCCGACGTCCTTGAACGCGAGGACCGTGTACGAACCCTCGGTCGTGCGCTCAGGAGTGCATCGCTCGCTCGCGGTCGCGTAACGAACGATGACGACACCCGAACCACCGTCACCACCCTCACTCGGACTTGCGTTGGTTCGTCCCGCTCCACCACCGCCACCACCACGGCCATCGACACCGTCCCCGGCCTTCGTCCCCGATGCAACGACTCCGGTTCCGCCCACACCACTTCCACCCGAACCCGCTGTGCCAGAGGTGTGCACACCGCCTCCACCACCGCCCGCATAGAAGACCGCCGCACCGGAAATCGACGAAGACAGGCCCAATCCGCCCGAACCGCCATTGGATGAGGTCCCAGCTCCGCCGATTCCCCCGGCACCACCACCACCACCACCATTGACGTTGGCCGTGTGTCCGATCCCCCCAGCAGAGCCCTGTCCCGAGGTACCGGCACCAGCTGAAACCGAGCCGTTGCCAGAGCCACCTCCAGATCCACCGGAGCGAGGTGCGTAGTAATCCCAATGTCCACCAGATCCGCCACCAACCGCATCGAGCGAGACACTTCCTCCGATCACCGCCGAGTTGCCACCGCTTGTCGCCTGTCGGCTGCTCAGGCACGGGTTGAGGCAAGCGGTCACCAACTTGCCACCGACACCTCCTTGACCGACAACGACCTTGAGCGACTGCAGGCTCGGAACGGCACTCGTCGCGGTGATGAAGCCCCCTCCGCCGCCACCACCACCGACGTGAGCGCCACCACCGCCACCACCACCGACCGCCAAGATCTGCGCGGTCGTCACGCCTGCGGGCACCACCCAGCCGCCAACGGACGAGAGATACGAACGCCCGAACGTGACCACGGTGTCCGACCCACTTACCTCGGTTGTCTTCACATCGACGAAGTTCGGACTTCCCACCGCCGTGAGGTGGGTCGTGGAAGCAGCATTGTTCACTCTGTTGTAGACCGTTGTTCCTGTTCCGTCGTTGAAGTCGAAATAGGCCTGAAGACTTGGAATTGACGTGCTGAGACCGTGCGAATGCATGTCCGTCTGGATGTCGGCCAGCGTTCGGGCCGAGGAGTAGATGCGGAGTTCGTCGATGTCGCCGGGAAAGAAGATGGTGCCTTCGGCGCCGACGTTCAGGACAGATGTGGAGTTGAGAATCGAACCGGTGGTCGACCCAGCGCTCACTTCCTGCCCGTCCACGTAGAACTTGACGGTGTTCGAACTGAAGGTCAGGGCGACGTGCTGCCACACGCCGTATTGGACTCTGTGGTTGGTGTTGACCCACCCATTGTTGTACCAGCCCGAAGAACCAGCGAGTGCCCAATGCCACGTTCCGTCGACGCAACCAAGCGCATAGGACCCTTCCTTCCGAAGGAAGGTTTTGAGTCCGCTACCGCAACCAGAAGTGGGCTTGAGCCACGCCGAAAACGTCGCGGCTGTCGTCACGTCGAAAGCCGTATTGTCAGGGGCCGAAAGGTACTGGTTGATTCCATTGAGCGTCATCGAATAATCGACACTTCCCTGACGCGACACGGCGATCTGGGCGAGGTCGAGGATCCCCGCACCACACGTCTTGCTCGGATCGCTGTCACACGTGGTGCCACCGAATTGCTTCACGTGATCACGACCGGTGAGGCGCTCGACGACCTCACCGACGGTCAACGACGGATTCGCGCCACGTAGCACCGCGACGGCACCAGCCACGTGCGCCGCCGCCACCGACGTGCCCTCCGCGGTGCTCCACGAATGACCTGCCGGATTCGTGACGCCGCTGTTGGACGTGCTCGTCACCGTGCCATCGGTCGATCCACCCGGTGCGGACACATCGACCGCGGTTCCCCAGTTCGAATACGGCGCGCGACGTCCGTCACGACCGGTCGCACCGACGTTGACCACACCATCGCAATTGCCGGGAGCGAACATCGACGCGTTCGACGAGGCGTTGCCCGCGGCGGCGATCACCACAGCACCACGGCTGATCGCCCCGTCGATCGCCTCCTGCAACGAAGCCGGACATGCCGACTCCACCGCGAACGACAGATTGATCACGTTCGCCGGCGTCGCGTTGGCCGGTGCACCGTCGACCGCTCCGCCCGAGGCCCACGTGATGGAGGCGGCGATGTCGGAGAGCAGACCGCCGCGCCACGACAACGCGCGGACGGGTTGCACTCTGGCGCTCGGAGCAACTCCGGCAACGCCGAGCGAATCGTTCGCTCGCGCGGCGATCACACCGGCCATCGCGGTGCCGTGCCACGTCGAGTCACGAACGGGGGTCACGTCGCGCCAGTCACCGGGGTCGGTGGGGTTGTCGTCGCGACCGAGCGAGCCGAACGCGATCGGGTCCACGTAGTCACCGTCGAACGGAGCGTCGGCACCACCACTCACGCGCGTCGCCGCGAGTTCGGCCGGATCGGACACGAAGTCGTAACCGGGGACGAGCCGCTGATCGAGATCGGGGTGAGACGTGATGCCCGTGTCGATGACCGCCACCACGGAACCTTCGCCCGATCCCCGCGACCAACCGTCGGCGACGGCGGTGTTGCCGTCGGCGACGCCGACACCGAACCGATCCCACAGATTCCACTGCGACGACGACCATTGCGTGTCGTTCGGCGTGGACGAACCATCGACGCCCGTCTCGGCGACGAACACGAAGCGATCAGGTTCGACCCACTCGACGCCCGGCTCGTCGGCGATCTCGTCGGCGATCGCCTCGGCGTCGTCGACGGAGATCGAGTCGGGCAACTCCACCAACACCACGTCACCGGCGACCTCGTCGACGACGGGCAACTCGATGGAGGTGTCGAGCGGTCCGACGAACTCGATCGTGTCGCCCACCGTGACGTCGGAGGAGAACTTCACGATGAGTCCGACCACCTCGCCTTCCACCCCGGTGGTCGGAGTAGTGGTGACGGTCGCGCTCGCGGGTCCGGCGCCGAGTGAGCTCACCGCGTGAACCGCGAAGTCGACCTCGAGACCGTTGGCGAGTCCCGTGATCGTGGCCGACGTTTCCGTGGCCGCGACGGTGACCACCCGCGACTGTGAACGCACGTCGATGACGTAAGCCGTCACCTGCGCCGCCGCGGCGTTCGCGGGCGGTTGCCAGGACACCAGAGCCGAGTTCAGACCGGGGGTCACGGTGAGCGACACCACGACATCGGGGCACTCGGGGGACGGAACGGAATCATCGACGAGGCTCGTGTCGCCGATCGGTGTCACACAGGCGGTGGGAACACCCGGGCTCGGACCGTCGTCGGCGATCGCGGTGGCCACGGAATTCGCAAAGGGAGGAACGCCCAGGAACAAGGCGACGAAAAGAGCGGTCCAGCGCCCGAAAAACGTCGTACCGAAACCTGCCGCCACGCCCCAAGATTAGGGGTGATTAGACCAATGTTTCACTGCGGATTCCGGTGGGTCGGAACCGAAATCACGGGCGCACTATCGTCGTCGCGTGCGTTCCATCATCTTCGTCATCGACGACTCCTCGGGGTCGGCCTCCGGTGACGAAATGACCGCGATCGACGCCTTCAACACCGCGCTCCAGGTCGATGGTCAG
>WLEG01000147.1 GCA_009704425.1 Actinomycetota bacterium
CGCACCGACCCACAGTTGATGACGTCGTGGGATGGCCATGGCCCACGCCACGAACAACGGAAACGCCGGCAACAGGAAGCGGGCGCCCGACGCCTGTCGTGCGCTGGTGAGGGCCAGAACAACCACGGCGATGGCGTAGCCCGTCAGCACCGGGTCCAGTTTCCTGCGCAACGCCAACAGGACTCCGCCCACACCGATGATCGTCGAGGCGATCACGTTCATACGCTCGTCGATGCCGGCGTCGCGCCCCAGGACCAGTCGGCCGAACGCCCGCAACGTCTCCTCACCGGCGTCGAAACGCGCGCCCCAACCCGTCTCCTGCAGGCGGAAGTAACCGCCCGGTTCGCCCGTGACCTTCCACACCATCACCAACCACAGGACGAAACCGATGGGCGCCAGTAGTGGGGCCAGCAAACTCGACCGGGCACGCGGCCATCCGTGGCGTCGGATCTCCAGGACAGCGGCGATCAGACACGGCACGAGCAGCAGGAAACCGTTCGGTCGGGTGATGCCCCCGATGAGGGCCCACACACCGGCGCGCGCCCACCGCCGGCGCTCGAGGGCGTCGAACGTGAGGGCCACGAACAAGATCGTGGGGCCTTCGGTGTAGAACATCGACAAGACGAAGGCATTGGGCGACACCAACATGAAGCCGGCCGCGACCAGCGCCACGCGCTCACCGAACCGCCGGGACAGATAGCGGCCGAGGACGAAGAAGCCCAGCGCACCCGCGCTCATGGACACCAACGGTCCGAGGATGTGCACCCCGACCCCGGTGACCACGTGCAGAACATGCGTGGTGACCGGCAGTACCGGCAGGAACGCCAACATCATCCACTCGTCGGTGAAGATGCCTCCGACGGCCACCTTGCGATACAGATCGTTGGCGACGAACTCGTTCCAGTTTCCGTCCCAATCGGTGAGGATCTCGGTGATACCCAGTTCGGGGCGGGCCGCGCCGATGAGCCACGCCACCAACAGCGTGGCCAGACGAACGGCCAGGAACAGTCCCAGAATGCGGGTGGCGGTGGGCGAGACCGTCAAACGGCTCTTGACGGCGTCGTACGCCCTCACACGGCGCTTTCCGGGTCGGTGGCGGTGGGGCCGACCGCCCCGATGGCGTCGAAGTACGCCAGATGCGCTTCGGTGATCGCCACGATGTCGACGTCTTCCAGCATTTCGATGCCGGCCCGCTCCGACTCGCCCAGCAGGTAGCCGATCAAGGTGTCCTCGGCGATGACCACGGGGGTGTCGATGGTTTGACGCTGGTCCACGGCCTTCTCGGGCATCAGGCCTTTACCGTGCAGCCAGTTGAGGTGCATCACCAGCAGTTGGTTCAGCTCCTCGGGGGTGAGGCGGGCCTGCGTGGATTCGGGAAGAAGGGCCGCCACGAAGTCGACGGCCTGTTCGATCTCGTACACGGCCCGGGGGGCCATGGCGTCGAGGCGTCGGGCTTCACGGCCGACCGTGAGAGCCGCGATGAGAAACACCGCAACGGCCGCCAGCACCCCGAACAACCAGATCATGACCCCACACTACTGGCGACACTGTGGTGCTTCTGGTGGCGTAAACGACCAAGAATTGGTCGTTTACGCCACCAGTTCCTCCAGGGGATCAGGCCTGTTCGGCGGTGCGGGTGCGGCGGATCAGCAGGCCGCCGACGAGCAACATCAGTGCCACCACATACAAGCGGCCCTGACCATCAGAGCCGGTCGCCGGAAGCGTGGGCGCCACACTTGTCGCCGTCGGAGCGATCGTTGCGGGTGCGGCAGTCGTCGCTGGCGTGGTAGTCGTCACGGGCGCGGCAGTCGTCGTCGGAGCAGTCGTCGTGGTCGTGGTCGTCGTGGTCGTGGTCGTGGGAGGCGCGAACGCGGTGTCGAGTCCGATGACGTTGGCGGGGCTAATCGAACTCATGATCGTGCCCCTACCGAGTTGACCAAAGACGTTGTATCCCCAGCACGTCACGGCACCTTCGAGGATCGCGCACGAGTGATACTCGCCCACGCTGATAGCGGTGACATTGCTCGTGAGACCGGTGACGTCACCGGGAGTGTTGGAGCCGAGAATTCCAGCGTTCCAACCCAATTGGCTGTCGCTGTTGTACCCCCAACATTTGGCGGCGCCCCCGATGACAGCACACCCGTGGTATCCACCGGCACTGATGGCGGTGACGTTACTGGTGAGACCGGACACCTGAACAGGGGCGGACGAACTGGTGGTGGTCCCGTCACCGAGTCGACCCCAGTCATTGTTCCCCCAGCATTGGGCGGCGCCACCGACGACGACGCACGTGTGCAGAAAGGATGCGCTGATGGCGGTGACGTTACTGGTGAGACCGGTCACCTGAACAGGAGTGTTCGCGTTGTTGGTGGTCCCGTCACCGAGTTGGTAGTAGTAGTTGTCTCCCCAGCATTTGGCGGCGCCGCCGACAACGGCGCACGTGTGCGAATGTCCGGCACTGATGGCGGTGACGTTGCTGGTGAGGCCGGTCACCTGAACGGGGATGTTCGAGTTGTTGATGGTCCCGTCGCCGAGTCGCCCATCGCTGTTGGTTCCCCAACATTTGGCGGCGCCACCGACAATGGCACACGTGTGATCACGGCCGGCACTGATGGCGGTGACATTGCTGGTGAGGCCGGTCACCTGAACGGGGGTGTTCGAGCTGTTGGTGGTCCCGTCACCGAGTCGACCATCGCCGTTGTTTCCCCAACATTTGGCGGCGCCGCCGACAATGGCACACGTGTGTTCCCGCCCGGCACTGATGGCGGTGACGTTGCTGGTGAGGCCGGTCACCTGAACGGGAACGTTCGAGTCAGTGAGGGTCCCGTCACCGAGCTGGCCCGCATTGTTCATTCCCCAGCATTTGGCGGCGCCCCCGACAACGGCGCACGTATGAAACTCGCCAGTGGAAAGGAGGGGCTGCTGGGTGCTCGACGGATTCTCGTTGGCGTCAGCCGAGACAAGTGACGAATTGGACGCAGTCAGCGCACCGAAGGCGCAAATCGCGGACAGCATCATGATCGTGCGGAACGGCCGTCGGGAGCGCGTGGAAGTTGCAGAAGCCATGGGGACCCTTTCAGAGACAACAGAATCACCGTAAGGCGGATGGCGATGGTGGTGGCCGAAGGAGAGAAGAATTGACCATACGAGAGGAAAAATGACCGCGTTGGGACTTTCCCCGGCCGGCGGTGACGGAGATACTCCGAACAGCGTTTGCCCATCAGGCAACCGTCGTGGAAAGGATCCCTTATGTCCCCGTCACTGTCCTCCGGTCGGCGTTTTCGTCGAAGTTTGCTGGGTCTGGCTGTCATCGCCGGATCGATGGTTGTGACCAAGGCTGCCTACGCATCGGGGACCGACGGCACGCCAAATTTGGGTGTGGCCAGCAGCAACTGCGGCAACGGTCTCAGCCTCTCGCCCCAACAGGCGAGCGCATTCGGAATTGTCGGTGAACCCATGACGGTGCCGGCACCTACCATTTCCGGCTACACATCAGCACCGACATTCTCGTCTGGCGGTGTTTCCCCGTTGCCAGCAGGACTGAGTATGGACGCTTCGACGGGGAGAGTCACAGGCACACCGACAGCAACTGGGTTCACCAACTTCGTCGCCGAGGCGCAAGGCAACAATGAGAACTGCAGTTACCAAATTCTGTTCTACATCCAAGCGGACAGGACTTGTATGTATGCACAGATTTCCCCGGCGGAAGAGTACGGAAGTGGGACGGTTGGCAACCCACTGACGGTTCAGGCACCCCAGCCGGATTCTGCCTTCTTCACGAATGGACCTGTGACGTTCACGGTTCTGAGCGGTATTCTGCCCGCGGGTTTGAGTCTGAACTCCTCGACGGGGAGTGTCACGGGCACACCGACACAACCGGCAAACGGTTCGGTCGTTGTTTTCACTGTGAGCGACGGAGCTAACGAATGTGAATGGAAAATCACGTTTTCCATCATGAATTCGTACACGCCTCCGCCCATGCCGCCGTCATGCACAACCGGCGCGCCTTCCTCGAACGCCTCGGGTGTCACGTTCGACAGCAACTTCGGAACTTCGGGTGTTTGGACGCCCGTCGAGTCCGGCAAGAGCATCATGATCTTCGATTCCATCGTGGGCAACGACGGCAAGGGTTATGTCCTCGCGACGGTGGAAACCCCGATGTCCTTCGGCACGGCAGTCTCACGTTTGTATCGATTGAACACGGACGGCTCCAGCGACTCGACCTGGGGCACCAACGGCTTTGTGAACGTCCCGGGCAACAACATGCTTCAGTGGATCGTCCAGGGTTCCAACGGGTCGTTCAGCCTTGGCGGGTCGACGTACTCGGGCCAAAGCTCCGTTCCGGTGCTGGTTCGACTGACGTCCACCGGGGCCCTCGACACCTCATGGGGCAACAGCGGGACGGTGTCCTTTCCGGCCCCGCCCTCCGGTTCGAGCCAGAACCTCGCGAGCCTTGCAACCGGGCCTTCCGGTTCCCTGTATGCCCTCATCGAAACGGGCGATTGCAGCCAAGGCCCTTGTGTATACACGTTCTCTTTGTACAAGGTCTCGTCCGCGGGGGCCATCGACACCAACTTCGGCACCAATGGGGCGCTCACGGCAACTGGGCGAAACATGCGGGCCGATTCGACCGGAGCCATCTATGTGTGGGACTCCGACTGGAACACAGGTACATCGACGATGACGAAATTCGACGCGAGTGGGTCTGTGGCCGGAAGCTTCGGAAGCAACGGGGCTTTGGCCCCCGGTGCGGAAATCAGTGATGCGGAGTTCATCGGAACCCACATGTATCTCCTGATGTCGGTGAGGGTCTCGAGTGGGGACATGAATGGGCCTCCGTCCTACAGGGTGATCATTGCCCGATACGACCGAACGACGGGTGCCCTCGACGCAAACTTTGCCAACGCTGGTCTCTCGACGGTCTTTGCGCCGGGGGGCAATCGGCCGACTGGTTTCGTAGCGCAATCCGATGGCTCGTTCGTTGTTCTCGGAAACTCCTTTGCCATGAGCGGACCGGCTGGATGGCTTCAGGTCGTGGATTCAGCCGGCACACCTTCGGCCAACCTCCCGTCGACGGGGACGACGTTTACTTCCGGTTCATGTGCCGCCGACAATCTGCGCGGGGGTGCGTTCACGATGGGGGGCTCGTTCTTCGCCTTCGGTGGTAAATACCAGATGGGCAATAACGCTCCCATGGGCTTCAAGTTCACCATTTCCGGGGTCTCGGCTCCGGTAACGACCGCTCCGGCAACGACCGCTCCGGCAACAACCGCTCCGGCAACAACCGCACCGGCAACAACCGCACCGGCAACAACCGCACCGGCAACAACCGCACCGGCAACAACCGCACCGGCAACAACCGCACCGGCAACAACCGCACCGGTGGCCGCACCGA
>WLEG01000148.1 GCA_009704425.1 Actinomycetota bacterium
CATCGCCCATCCCACCCGCTGGTGGCGCACTCCCACGCGATACCAGGAGCTCGAGCACGGTGAGGTCGGCGAGAACCGTCGTCGTCAGCGCGTCGACGCCGCGGCGCGCATGCTGCACCACCTTTTCGCCGTGGTGCTCTGGATCGGGGTCATCATCGCGGTCTTCCACATTCTCGAGCTCGACGCGGCGTTCTTCCTGTCCAGTGCCGGCTTCATCGGTGCGGCCGTGGCCATCGGCGGCCAGCACAAGGTGAACGACTACCTCACCGGTCTGTCGGTGCTACTCGAGGATCGTTACGGCGTCGGCGACGAGGTCGAGGTGAGCGGCTCCTTCCCCAATGGTGTTCGTGGCATCATCGAGCACATCGGTTTGGTGTCCACCCGCATTCGTGACGGCTACAGCACGATCCACCTTCCGCACACGGCCTTGTTGTCGGTGCGCAACCTCAGTCAGGAGCCGGTGGAGACGCGTCTGTCCATCAACCTCCCGATCGACAGCGAGCGCAGCGAGGCCGCCAGTCGGGCCGCCGACACCATCCGCGAGTTGGCGGGCAGTCCGAACCTCACCGAGGTGATGTTGGTCGACGATGTGCTGATGGCCACGCCGGCGGCCGGCAACGATCAGGTGGAGTTGAAGGTTCGCACGACCCGACCGCTCACACCGCAGGAACGAGAGACATTGGTCCGTCGCACGGAAGAACGGCTTTCGGCTCAGGACTCCTGAGTCGCACCATCCTCCCGGGGATCGGTCCACAGCGAACGAAGCAGCAGAAGCGCCCGAGTGCGGGCCTCCCGCCAACTCCCGAACTGGTTGCGAATGGTTTGGCCGCCGGGGGCGTCGTTCTCGCGGGCCCATTCGTTGTAGGCGTCCAGCGAGCCCGCCGGCGCTTGTCGCAGGAAGGTCGCGAGATGGTCGATCATCTCGTCGGCGGTCCAACGCCGCGTGTAGCGGCCACGCATCCGCCGTCCGTGTTGGACACCGGCCTCACGGCACGCGGCCGACCACGTGTCGAAGATCTGGAGGATGCGGATAGCGCTGGGTCCGTTGATGGAGTTCTCGGTGCGGATTTCGTCGTAGCGCACGTACGAAAGCGGCGACTCGATGTCGCCGGCCACACGGATCGCGTCGAGTATCTCGGCGCGAGTCCAGCGATGTGGCTTGAAGCGGTGGTCGTTACGGTCCTCGGGGACCAGAACGAGATGACGAACCCGGTGGGTGATGAGAGCCTCGACGTCGCCGTTCGACATGCCCAGAGCGAGGCCGATCTCGACGATGGTCGCGCCGGGATGGTCGCGGAGCCACTGGACGACGAGTGCGGACTTCTGCTTCGACTTCTCGTCCTCGATCCTTCGACGCTCCTGCCGAATCGCCAACGGAGCTCTCCCGTCGTGTTTGGCGACGATCTGCCGGACACGTTCGCGCGTGAGCCCCAGTTGGAGTCCGATTTCCTGATACGTCCTTCCCTCGCGAGCGAGCGCGAGAATCATCTCGTCACGAGGGGACGGCTGCTTCTTGCGCTCCTCGCGTTCACGTGCCAACTCCTTGATTCGCTGTTCACGGAGATTCCGACGCACGAGCATCGGCCTGACCCCCGCACCCGACAGGATCGTGTTGACCAAGGCGACCGGCACCTCGGTCTGTTGGGAGATCTCGGCCAGAGTCGCCCCCGCTTCCCCCAGTTCGATGACCCGCCGGATTTCGGCGTCGCTGAGGCCGCTCAACCCGGGCTTTCGTTCCATGTGACGTTCTCGTTCGTTCGGGGCGGTTCGTTCGGGGCATCGGTTCATGAAAATCGGAACGACCGGAACCTCCTAATGTGTGCGCATGTACCAGCCGACTTTCGAATCCCTGTCGACGCATCCGGTCCCGAAGTGGTTCCTCGACGCCAAGTTCGGCATCTTCTCGCATTGGACCGTGGGGTCGGTGCCGGCCTTCGCCCCCACCGGCAAGGACCCCTTCACCCTCGCGCGAGAAGAGGGTGAACGAAAGGCCTTCAGCCACACGCCCTACGCCGAGTGGTACTGGAATTCCATCAGCATCCCGGACTCACCGGCCGCCGAGCATCACGCCCGGGTGTGGGGAAACTGCGATTACGACGTGTTCGTGCGGCGATTCCTCGATGCCGCCAAGGGATGGGACCCGCAACGTTGGCAACGCATGCTCGCCGCGTCGGGGGCGAAGTACTGCGTGATGGTCACCAAGCACCACGACGGGGTGCTCATGTGGCCGTCCGAGGTGCCGAATCCGCACCGAGGTCCGTCGTGGTCGTCGGAGCGTGATCTGGTTCAGGAGTGTGCCGACGCCGCGCGCGGAGCCGGGTTGCGTTTCGGTGTGTACTACTCCGGAGGCATCGACTGGACCTTCCAGGGTCTGGGCATCGACGGATGGGGCAGGCTATACGGAGCGATCCCGCAGGACGAGACGTACCACGCCTACGCCGACGCCCATTGGCACGAGTTGATACGCAAGTATCGACCGGACGTTCTCTGGAACGACATCGGTTATCCCGGTTTCGGAGCGGGTGCCGCCCAGTTGATGGCGGACTTCTACAACGGCAATCCCGACGGCGTCGTGAACGACCGCTTCGACTTCCTCGGCGTCATGGGAGGAACGGCGCACGCCGATTTCACCACTCCGGAATACACGACGACGCCCGTGGATCACCAGCGTCCGTTCGAGGTCACCCGCGGCATCGGCACCAGCTTCGGGTACACCGAGTCCGAGGGCGAGCACACGTACATGCCGATCCCCGACCTGATCCGCATGTTCGTCGACATCGTGGCCGACGGTGGCAATCTTCTGCTCAATTACGGAGCCATGCCCGGTGGTGAGATCCCGTGGGCGCAGCAGATGCGACTGTTGGCGATGGGGCAGTGGCTCGAGGTGAACGGCGCGGCCATCTACGGAAGCCGACCGTTCGAGCAGTCGCGTCTGGAGACGGACGGTGGTGCCCCGGTGCGATTGACGAAGGGTGCCGATGGTGCGGTGTACGCCATGGTGTGCGGTCGACCCGACTCGGCGACCATCACCATCGACGGGCTACCCGCCGGCGACGTGCATCAGGTCGGTCACCGATCGACACTTCGTCGCTCGGGGGACCGGATCGTGTTGCCCACGCGACCCGACGACACGCCGGTGTTCACCCTGCGGGTCGGCTGAGCGGCGGGTTCAGCGACCCGAACGCACGTCGAGCCAGTCGCCCGTGCGCAAGTGGATCAACTCCGCTGATCCCCGTAGTTCGTTCACGGTTCGCCGGTCACCACCGGACACGAAGTAGATCGCCTTCTGCCACCAGGTCATGTCGCGTCGCGGATCGGTGGCGGTGGGAACGAGGGCCCGGGCACCGCAGACCCGAGTCGCTTCCGCGCTGCGCCTGGGTCCCGCGGTGACCGGAAGCACCACGGCCAACACCGACTGGGTGGGAAGAACGGCGACGTCCACCGGTCCTCGATCGGCCACGTCGCGGGCCACGGCACGGGTGGGCTGATGTGGTTCGATCCAGACGCGCCCTCGGTCCTCACCGTCGACGCCCAGGGCCTCGATCACCCAGCCGGAGGCGATGAGTCCGAGCGGTAAACCGCACGCGGTCGAGGTCACCCGGAGCACGCCTCCTTCACGACACGCGATGTCGAAGCTGTCTCCGGGCACGCGCACGTGGGTGTCGGGACTCCCCGCGGCACGAGCGGCCTTGGCCGCTTTCAGATTCGAGTGCACCGGCACGTTCGTCAACAAACGCAACGAGTCCGGTCGGAGATGATCGTCCACCGAGGTGCACAACAGCACCGCGGCGATGTCGGAGTTCTCGCGCACCAGATCGGCGTGCGTGGTGAAGCCGGTGCCGTGTCGGCGATCGAACGCCCCACTGATGGGGTGATCGGTGAGCCACGGATCGATCAGTACCGAACTGCCGTTGAACTGGATCTGCCAACTCTGGTAGTCGTCGAGGCGACGCAGGAGCATCACAGACCTCCCGCGGTGGAGGCGTGGGTGGAGCCGGCGGACACGGTGACGACGGAACTGTGCGCGATGTCGGCGGAGGAATTGGCCACGCGGATCTCGTACAGACCGGGATCGACGCACCACCGACCGTCGCTGATGGACTCGACCACCGTTCGCTCCCCGGTGACCTGGGGTCGCAGCGAACCGCGATACGTGTCACCGGCGTCCCAATGGGCGAAGGCCCGCATACCGAGCGTCATGGACACCACCGAGCTGGCTCCGGCCGCCAGATGCACCTTGCGAAACGCCTTCAGCTCCTGTGGCGGCCGGGTCACCGTGGCTTGAAGAGGCGCCACGTACAACTGCACCACGTGGGTTCCCTCACGGGTGCCGGTGTTCGTCACGGCCACGTGCACCGTGATCGTCGAGTTCTCATCGGTGGCGAAGTCCACGACGTCGCGATCGAGATCGGGTGCATCCACGTGGAACGAGGAATAGGAGAGACCGTGCCCGAAGGGATAGCGAACGGGCAGGTGTCGGGACTCGTACCAGCGATGTCCGATGAGCACGCCCTCGCCGTAGCGCACCTGTCCGTGCTCGCCGGGGAAGTTCCCCCACGCCGGCGTGTGCTCGATGCGTTCGGGGATGGTGGTGGGCAGACGTCCGCCGGGGTCGGATTCGCCGAACAGCACGTCCACCACCGCGGTGCCCATTTCCTGGCCACCGAACCACACCTGGAGAACGGCGGGCACGTCGTCGGCCCACGACATGTCGACGGGCGCACCGGTGTTCACCAGCACCACCGTGCGCGGGTTGGCCGCGACCACCTCACGGATCAACTCCTCCTGCCGACCCGGCAGTGCGAGCGTGTCACGGTCGTGACCCTCGCTCTCCCATTCATCGGTGGTGCCGACGACGACCAGAGCGACGTCGCTTTCGGCGGCCAGATCGACGGCGCGTCGGATCGGATCCTCGGGCTCGATGAACTGCATGCCCACGCGCGCACCGTGCATCCACTGGCGTTGTTCTCCATCGCACTCCAGGACGATCTCGTGGGGTTCACCGGCCGTCAACTCGACGATGGCCGAGATCTCCACGCTGCCCATTCCGAAGAACGAGTGCCCCCGTTCGGGGATCGTGCTCGCACCGTCGACGACGCAATCACCGTTCACGAACAAGCGGCACGGACTCACCTCGACCAGGGAGAACACGTAGTGCCCGGTCGTCTCGACGGTGACGATTCCGGTGGCGCGGAAGTGGAACGCCGACTTGGGCACTCCTTCGTCCTGTCGGCCCACCACCATGATTCGGCCGTCGGGTCGATTGACGCGCGTCAGTTCGACACCCGATCCGGGTGCACCGTCGTAGACCACCACGTCGAAACCCGATTCGCCCGTGGGCGTGCGCACGACGTTGGGGTCGACGATGGGAGTCGTCTTC
>WLEG01000149.1 GCA_009704425.1 Actinomycetota bacterium
AGATCGAGGCCATGGACGTGCTCGACGCGGGGGAGTCCACGGTGGTGGCGGCCCCGACCGGCAGCGGCAAGACCGTGGTGGCCGAGTACGGCATCGCCGCCGCGCTGGCCGACGGTCGTCGCGCCTTTTACACGGCTCCCATCAAGGCCTTGTCGAATCAGAAGTACAACGATCTGGTGGCTCTGTACGGGCGGGATCGGGTCGGTCTGCTCACCGGCGACAACGCGGTCAACGCCGACGCGCCGGTGGTGGTGATGACCACCGAGGTCCTGCGCAACATGATCTACGCCCGGTCGCGTGCCCTCGACGAATTGGCGTGCGTGGTCCTGGACGAGGTGCATTTCATCCAGGACACCTATCGCGGTCCGGTGTGGGAGGAGGTGATCATCCACCTTCCGCGCCACATCCAGTTGGTGTGCCTGTCGGCCACGGTCAGCAACGCCAACGAGGTGGCCGACTGGATCACCACGGTGCGCGGGCCGACCCGATACGTCGTGGAGGAGAAGCGTCCGGTCGAGTTGGAGAACCTCTTCATGGTGGGAGACAAGTCCACCGAACGCGAGCATCTGTTCCCGACGTTGGTGGCGGGTCGCCCGAACCCCGAGGCCGGACGTCTGGAGGATCAGTCGCGGCAGACGAGGGGTCGTGGCTCCACCAAGGGTCGACCCCGTCGGATGCTCTTCACCCCGGCGCGCGTCGACGTCGTCGAGCGTCTGCAGGAAGAAGGGTTGTTGCCGGCGATCTATTTCATCTTCAGTCGCAACGCGTGCGACGAGGCGGCGGCGTCGTGCCTGAAACAGGGTCTGCGCCTGACCACGCCCGACGAGAAGGCCCGCATCGGTGGCATCATCCGCGAGCGCCTGGGTGATCTCGACGACGACGATCTCGACGTCCTCGGCTACCCGCAGTTCGTGGCGCAACTCGAGGCGGGCATCGCGTCCCACCACGCCGGAATGGTTCCACCCTTCAAGGAGACGGTGGAGGCCTGCTTCGTCCAGGGTCTGGTGAAGGTGGTCTTCGCCACCGAGACGCTGGCGGTCGGCATCAACATGCCCGCCCGCTCGGTGGTGATCGAGAAGCTCTCCAAGTTCACCGGTGAGCATCACGAGTTCCTCACGCCGGGCGAGTTCACGCAACTCACGGGTCGGGCCGGACGGCGGGGGTTGGACGATCGCGGTCACGCGGTCGTTCTCTGGAACCCGTTCGTGCATTTCGACCAGGTGGCCAATCTGGCCAGCAGTCGTTCGTTCCGTCTCACGTCGAGTTTCCGTCCCACGTACAACATGGCGGTCAATCTGGTGCGCTCGTACTCCAGCGACGAGGCCCGACACCTGTTGAACCTGTCGTTCGCCCAGTATCAGGCCGATCGTGACGTGGTGAAGATCGAGGCGCGACTCGATCGACGGGCGGAGCAATTGCAGGAACTGCGCGAGGCCGCCGAGAGTCCCTTCGGTGACATCCACGAGTATCGCGCGCGACTGGAAGGCACCGTCGGCGTGCGCAACGAGAGCTCGATCGAGTGGCGTCTCTCCACGCTGCGTCCCGGCGACGTGATCCACGTCTCCAAGGGCAAGGTGGTGGGTCGAGCGGCCGTGCTCTCGTCGGCGAACCGAACGGGGGGAGTGAAGCTGACCGTCGTCACCACGCGGCGCGCCACTCTCACGTTGTCGGCGCGGGATTTCGCCGAACCACCGAACGTCCTGGGGACGGTCGATCTTCCGCTTCCCTACGCACCGGGACGGGCCGAGTTCCAGCGACAGGTGGCCGAGCGTCTGAAGGAGGCCCGCGCCGTGGACTCGACGTGGACCTCGCCCGGCGAGACCGGATACGCCACGCATCCGGTGGAGGACGATCCGAATCTGAAGGATCGGTTGAAGGCGGCCGCTCAGGCCGATCGGGTGGCGCGCGAGGTGGAGCAGTTGCGCGAACAGGTGCGGGGCAAGGGCAACTCGGTGGCGCGCAAGTTCGAGAAGGTGCTGCGCATCCTGAACGAGTGGGAGTACGTCGACGGATGGTCCCTCACCGAGAAGGGCGAGTCGTTGGCCCGCACCTTTCACGAGTCGGACCTGTTGATCGCCGAATGTCTGTCACGCGGATATCTGGACGGACTGGACGCGGCGTCGACCGCCGCGTTGGCCTCGGTCTTCGTGTACGAGCACCGTTCGAGCGACCCACCCCCCGCACCGTGGTTCCCGTCCCAGGAGGTGCGCAAGAAGTGGCGTCGGATCCAGTCGACCAGCACCGAACTGTCGGCCGTCGAACAAGCCGCGTCGTTGAATCCGCACCGGGCGCCCGACCCCACGTACATCGCCATCGCGTACGCGTGGGCGGCCGGTGAGGGCTTCGCCGAGGTCGTGGAGGCCGAGGAACTCTCGGGCGGGGACTTCGTGCGGAACATGAAGCAACTCATCGACCTGTTGCGCCAGATCGCCACCATCTCGACGGTGCCCGAGACCCGACGGGCCGCCGAAGCCGGAGCCGATCTGCTCATGCGCGGCGTGGTGGCGGCCTCCTCGGCTCTTCCGACGGTGGGTCCATGACGATCGGCAAGGGAACGGACTGGGGCATGCCGGGTCCGGTTCCGGCCGGACTGATCGCGCGCGGGGACGATCGTTCGTTGGCGCGCGACCTCGCCGGCGGTCGTGACGGCGTCGCGTCGGCCGGGGACATGGCCACGACGATCGGTTGCTCGCGCGCGCCGGAGGTCGGCGAACCGGGCCGCCGTCTGCCCATCGATCTGATGGACGTGGAGATCACGTGGCGCGGTGACCGGCGCACGGTCGTCGCCGTCTCGCACGTGTCGATCCGCGAACCGCTTCGACGGGGCGGTCGCCTACGGGGCGAGGTGCGGTGGATCATGAACGCGCAGTACTTCGCCGGACGCGATCTGGTGCCACGAGGACATCCGAACGACGGGCGACTGGAGGTGTTGTCGATCGATGCCACCATGGGCGTTCGGCAACGAATTCTCGCGTGGAACCGATCCCGAACCGGTCGACACCTACCGCATCCGCTCATCACGGTCCGATCGACCAAGGAGATCACCGTGGCGTGTCGCGGCCGCGTCGTGGTGGTCGACGGTGTTCGCTCGGGTCGGGCGGACGAGGTGGTCGTCCGCGTTCGTCCCGATGTGGCGTTCCTCTGGATCTGAGCGTCCATGGTGTTCCGGGGACATCGGTTACGGTTGGGTCATGCCCGAGGCCGACGCCGCCAAGTCCGCGATCATCGATGACATCGGGGCCATGGCCGATCGGCTCGTCGACGTCAGTCGTTCGATCCACGCCCGACCCGAACTGAACTTCGAGGAACACTTCGCTCACGATCTGTTGTGCGACGTTCTGGAGGCGGCGGGACTGCCGGTGACGAGACACGCCTACGGTGTGGCGACCGCGTTCGAAGCCACGGCGGGCACCGACGGTCCCGAGATCCTGGTGTTGTTGGAGTACGACGCGCTTCCCGGGATCGGCCACGGGTGCGGTCACAACATCATCGCGGCCGCGGGTCTGGGCGCCGGTCTGGCCACGGCGAAACTGGCCACCGCTCTGGGCGGTCGGGTGCGCATATTGGGCACACCGGCCGAGGAAGGCGGGGGCGGCAAGATCTACATGGCCCGGAACGGGGCGTTCTCCTCGGGTGACGCGGCGATGATGGTCCATCCGGCCGATGCGGATCTGGTGCGCATGCATTCGATCGCCATTCACACCGTCGACGTGGAGTACTCGGGTCGGGCGGCCCACGCCGCGGCCGCGCCGTGGGAGGGACGCAACGCGCTCGATGCCGCCGTTCTCGGCTACATGAACGTGGCGGCGTTGCGCCAACACATTCGACCCACCGAGCGTGTCCACGGGATCATCACCGACGGGGGAGAGAAGCCCAACGTCGTGCCGCGTCGTGCCGCGGCGAATTGGTACGTGCGCTCCGACACCATCGAGAGCCTGCAACCGTTGAAGCGCCGCGTGCTCGATTGTCTGGAGGGCGCCACGTCCGCGTGTGGTTGCACGATGTCGGCCGAGTGGGACGACGTGGCGTACGCCGACGTGCGCGACAATCGCGCGATGGTGGATTCGTACGTGCGGAACATGACCTCGATCGGACGCGAGGTCGTGGACCCCGACGTGGTCGGTCGTCGGGTGATGGGCTCCACCGACATGGGCAACGTGAGTTACCTGTTGCCGTCCATCCACCCCATGGTGAAGGCCGCTCCCGACGGCACCGCCATCCACACCGAGGACTTCGCCCGTCACGCCGGATCGGAGTCGGGCGACGCCGCCGTCGTCGCCGGCGCCACCGCCATGGCGATGACCGTGGTGGACCTGTGGAGCGACCCGGCCCTGCTGGCCGGGGTGAAGCGGGAGTTCGCGGGCGTCACGTCGTCGGTCGACGTGCTCGGGGTCACCCGCTAGGTGAGTCGGGCATTACCGCGTCGTCACGGATCCACCCACTAGCGTGACCTCCCGTGACGGTCTACGCCCCCGAGGAGTTCACCCCAGCGGAGTCCGAGATCCTTCGCCGTTACTTCACCAATCTCGACGGCCCGGTGTTCGCGCTGGTGAACCTGCCCGAGGTGGTCAAGGGGGCGTTGTTCGCCCGGTACAGCCGTAGTTCCAAGAGCCTGCGTCGCCTCTTTCTGGACGAGTTCGTCGGGGACCTCGACATCGCCGGCGATCAGGGTGTCGACGCCACGATCGGATTGGAGCGCGCCGAGGAACTGTACGAGAAGGTGTTCTTCGAATACGGCGACGATTCGGTGGCGCAGCTGGGCGGAGTGCACCTCGCCTGTGAACAGGCGTCCAACGTGCTCACCAAGATCCTGGAGTGGGGTCGTCTGGCCAGTTACCTCGAGCAGAGCACGCGCTACATCGCGTACGACTCCCGCATCGCGGGCAGGTATCGCTTCTACCGTGATCTCGACGTCCTGAATTCGCGCTTCGGAACCCGTTACGTGGGTGACATGGACCGGATGTTCGATTCGTATTCCATCCTGATGGACAAGGTCACCGAGCACGTTCGGTCCACCGTCACCCGTGATCCGGCCGACAGCGACTTCGTCTTCCGTCAGGCCACGCGGGCCAAGGCCCTCGACGCCGTGCGCGGCGTGTTGCCGGCCGCGTCGCTCTCCAACGTGGGCATCTATGGAAGCGGCCAGTCCTACGAGGGAATGTTGATCCGGATGCGGTCGCACCCGCTCCCCGAGGCCCGCCACTACGCGGCGCTCATGCTCGAGGAGCTGCGCAAGGTCATTCCCAGTTTCCTGCGTCGCGTCGACATCGCCGATCGCGGCGGTCGGTGGAGCGATTACCTGGAGTCGACGCGCGAGAACACCTCGGAGTTG
>WLEG01000015.1 GCA_009704425.1 Actinomycetota bacterium
CCGGGACCGAGATGGTGATGCCCGGAGACAACGTGACCATGACCGTGGAGCTCGGTAAGCCGATCGCCATGGACGAGGGTCTGCGTTTCGCCATCCGTGAGGGTGGCCGTACCGTGGGCGCCGGCCGCGTCACCAAGATCATCAAGTGACCGGAGACTGACGTGCCCAGAAACGACAAGCGGGTGAAGATCACCCTCGAGTGCACCGAGTGCAAGCGACGGAACTACATCACCATCAAGAGCAAGATCCACGACCGTGAACGGCTCGAGATGAGCAAGTACTGCAGTCACGATCGCAAGCACACCATGCACAAGGAGACGCGCTAGGCACCACCTGCGTCTGAGGGCAGTAGCTCAGCTGGTAGAGCATCGGTCTCCAAAACCGACGGTCGGGGGTTCGAATCCCTCCTGCCCTGCTCAGCGCAGACACCAAGCGCATCGAAAATCGCGAACGACAGCGAACGAGAAACAGAGAACACTCCATGGCGATGGATCTGAACCGGGAACAGAAGCGCACCCTCAAGAAGATGGGTGCTCTCGACGAGCAGGGCAACCCTGCGCGTCAAGCCCGCACGCCCGGCGCCAAGGACGACCGAGTCGGTCCCACCCAGTACATCCGCGAGGTTCGCGAGGAGATGAACAAGGTGGCGTGGCCGAAGTGGCCCGAGGTGCGTCGCTACTCCATCGTCGTTCTGATCACCGTGGCCCTGTTCACGGCTCTCATCGGTGTCGCCGACACGGGTATCGGCTTCCTCACGGATTGGCTGTACAAGAACTGATGAACGACGAGATGAACATGAACGAGAACGTGAACGCGGGCGAATCCGACGTCGAGGTCATCGACCTCACCACCGACGACGCCGCGACCGAGAGCAACGAGATCGAGTCCGACGACATCGACACCGGTGAGGTTCACCCGTGGCGTCGCCCCGGACAGTGGTTCGTGGTTCACACCCAGGCCGGTTACGAGAAGAAGGTCAAGGCCAACCTCGAAGCCCGCATCCAGTCGATGAACGTCGAGGATCGCATCTTCGAGGCCGTCATCCCCATGGAGGACGTCGTCGAGTTCAAGAACGGACGCAAGCAGACCGTGCAGAAGAAGGTCTTCCCCGGCTACCTGCTCGTGCGTTGCATCATGGACGACGAGAGCTGGTACTGCATCCGTAACACCCCCGGTATCACCGGTTTCGTCGGACAGAGCCAGAAGGGTCAGAAGCCCACGCCGCTCTCGCGCCGCGAGGTGGACACGTTCCTGTCGGCCAAGGGTGACGGCCAGGAAACCGCGAATCGCCGCAAGCCCAAGCTCGAGTACGAGGTGGGTCAGGGCGTGCGCGTGAAGGAAGGCCCGTTCGCCGACTTCTCGGGCCAGGTGGCCGAGATCAACGCCGATCACATGAAGTTGAAGGTCCTCGTCAACATCTTCGGCCGCGAAACAATGGTCGAAATGGACTTCAGCCAGGTCGCCAAGCTCTAAAACGCCCGTACACTGCTCGCTCTCACTCGAAGGGAAACGCCCCATGGCGAAGAAGAAACTCACCGCGATCGTCAAGATCCAGATCCCGGCCGGCAAGGCCACCCCGGCCCCGCCGGTCGGTACCGCGCTCGGACCGCACGGCGTCGGCATCATGGACTTCGTGAAGGCGTACAACGCCGCCACCGAGAGCCAGGTCGGCACCATCATCCCCGTCGAGATCTCGATCTTCGAGGACCGCTCGTTCACCTTCGTCCTGAAGACCCCGCCCACGCCGGTGCTGTTGCGCCAGAAGGCCGGTCTCGACAAGGGCAGCCAGACCCCCGGCAAGGCCGTGTGCGGTTCGGTGACCGAAGCCGACATCGAAGAAGTCGCCAAGATCAAGATGCCCGACCTCAACGCCTACGACCTCGAGGCCGCAAAGATGCAGGTCCGTGGAACCGCGCGTTCCATGGGTCTCGTGATCAAGTAACACCACACAACAACGCCTGGACCGGGATCACCTCGCCCGGCCGGCTCGACACCCCACCGGAGAAGCACCGGGGGAGAGGGAGACAGACATGTCCGGCAAGAAGTACGACGACGCGGTCAAGCGTTACGACCGTGATCAGATGTTCAGCCCCACCGAGGCCTTGACCTTGGTGAAGTCGATGGCTCCGGCCAAGTTCGACGAGACGATCGAGATCGCCATCCGACTCGGCGTCGACCCCCGTAAGGCCGAGCAGGCCGTGCGCGGAACCGTCGCGTTGCCCTCGGGCACCGGCAAGAACATCCGCGTGGCCGTGTTCGCCACCGGTGAAGCGGCCGAAGAGGCCCGCAAGGCCGGCGCCGATCTGGTGGGCGCCGACGATCTGGCCGCCGAGATCGAGAAGGGCAACTTCAACTTCGATCTGGCCATCGCCACCCCCGACATGATGCCCCTCGTCGGTCGCCTGGGTCGTACCCTCGGACCGCGTGGCCTGATGCCCAACCCCAAGACCGGCACGGTCACCCAGGACGTGGGTCGCGCCGTGGGCGAGTTCAAGGGCGGCAAGGTGGAGTACCGCACCGACCGTTACGGAAACGTGCACGTGCAACTCGGCAAGGTGAGCTTCTCGGTCGAGCAGATCGAAGCCAACTTCCGCGCCGTTCTCGACGAGATCCAGCGCGCCAAGCCCGCCTCGGCCAAGGGTCGTTACCTGCGCAAGATCTCGGTGTCGTCCACCATGGGTCCCGGCGTGAAGGTCGACCTGAACCGTCTGCGTCCCGAAACGGTCTGAGTCATCGGGCCGAGTTTTCGGCCCCCGTCGTGCGAGGCAACGCGGGATCGTCCCGTTAGCCTCGGGTTCACAATCGAAACTGCTTGCCAGAGACAGTCGGTCGACCTTCGGGTCGTGAAAGAACCCTCGGGTTCGCCAACCGAGGCGGAGACTGCACGGAGCCTTTCGCTCCTCGTGGTGCCCGCATCTGCGAGCCCCGAGTTGAAGCGAAAGGAGGAAAACACGTGGAGAATCCCCGTCCCGACAAGGTTGCGACCGTCGGTGAGATCGCCGAGAAGATGTCGAGCGTCGAGGTCGTGTTCGTCACGGAGTACCGCGGTCTGACCGTGGGCGCTCTGGCCAATCTGCGCGGCGCCCTGCGCCCCGTGGGCGGCGAGCACAAGGTGTACAAGAACACCCTGGCCCGTCGCGCGGCTGTCGACACCGGTAACGCGGCTCTCGTCGATCTGCTGGTCGGCCCGAGCGCCCTCACGTTCGTCAGCGGCGACGCCGCGGCGACCGCCAAGGCACTCAAGGAGTTCAGCAAGGCCAATCCGTTGCTCGTCATCAAGGGCGGCGTCCTGGCCGGCAAGTTGCTCACCGCCAAGGATGTCGAAGCCCTCGCCGACCTGCCGTCGCGCGAAGTGCTGCTGTCCCAGCTGGCCGGAGCCATTCAGGCCCCGCTGGTCAAGACCGCCGGACTTCTGCAGGCATTGCCCCGCAACATGGCCTACGGCCTCAAGGCACTACTCGACCAGAAGGCCGCATAAGCCCAGGTCAAACGCAAGAAAACCATTCATTTCACACATTCACAATCCCGGCCGGAAAGCCGGACACAATCACAGGAGAAAATCAACATGGCTCTCAGCAAGGAAGAGATCCTGGACGGCATCGCCGCCCTCACCGTCATCGAATTGAAGGAACTGCTCGACGCGTTCGAGGAGAAGTTCGGCGTGACCGCCGCTGCCCCCGTGGCCGTGGCCGTTGCGGGTGGCGCAGGTGCGGCTCCGGCCGCCGCGGCCGAGGAGAAGGATGAGTTCGACGTCATCCTGACCGACGCCGGTGCCCAGAAGATCCAGGTCATCAAGGTGGTGCGCGAGCTCACCAACCTGGGCCTCAAGGAAGCCAAGGACCTGGTCGACGGCGCCCCCAAGCCCGTCCTCGAGAAGGTCAGCAAGGACGACGCCGAGAAGGCCAAGGCCAAGCTGGTCGAGTCCGGCGCCACCGTCGACGTCAAGTGACCCGCACCCCTCGGGGGTGAACCGGAAGTACCCCGACCCGGGCCCTGGTGGCCCGGGTCGGTGGCATTTCCGGCCCGGGTATCCGGCTCGTTTCCGACTCCGGGGGTGCTTGACTCGCCCCCACCGGCGATTTACGGTGTCGCCCACGGAGGTCCCGCCCCCGGCATTTGTGCTGGCGGCGGTTGATATTCGGCGCCCCTCAGGGGTAGTCTCGTCCGTTGCCGTGCGTCGCCTCTGTCTTTTTCGTTCCCCAAATTCCGGTTGGCGCGTGTCCCCCCATACCCCGGTGTCCGTGATCGACGTCCGCCGATTTCCGTCCGCTGTTCACGTGTAGTTCTTCGTTTGTCGCAGTTTCGCTTGTCCCTGTCCCATAGCCGCTAGGAGTTCCCCTTGGCCTCACGCACCAACAACCGCGAGCGTTATTCCTTCGCCAACCTCGACGAGGATCTGTCCAAGCTCAAAGAGGTCGTCAAGGACCCCGAGACCGGTCGCGAGAAGTTGATCGACTTCGTCGCCCCCGACTTCATCGACATCCAGCGCAAGAGCTTCGAGGATTTCTTGAAGACGGGCTTGGCCGAGGCGTTCCGCGACATCTCGCCCATCACCGACTTCCACGGCAACCTGCGTCTCGAGCTCGAGTACGACCCCGACGACGAGGACCTGTTCACCGAGCCCAAGTATTCGGTGGAGGAGTGTCGCGAAAAGGGCCACACCTACATGAAGTCGATCCTGGTGAAGGCCACCTTCGTGAACCAGTCGACCGGTGAAATCCGTCAGACCAAGGAATTCATGGGTGACTTCCCCATGATGACCGAGAAGGGCACCTTCATTCACAACGGCACCGAGCGCGTCGTCGTGTCGCAGTTGGTCCGTAGTCCCGGCGTCATCTTCGAAGCCGGTGAGCGTTACCGCCTTCGTAACCTGTCCAAGCACCAGTTGGTGAAGGGCACCATCCACCCGCAGCGCGGTGAGTGGCTCGAGTTCGACGTCGAGCAGAAGCCCGGCAAGGACGTCACCGCCGGCACCCGCGTGGCCCGCAAGCGCCGCATGGGCGTGTTCACGCTGTTGCGTGCTCTCGGCTACGACGAGGATCACGCGCCCGGCTTCATCGACCGCTTCGTCGCCCACTTCGACTTCCTCGAAGGCCAGTGGGACAAGGAGCGCAACGTCGCCCCCACGCAGAACGAGGCCCTCGTCGAGATCTACAAGCGCGCTCGCCCGGGTGAGCCGCCGTCGCTCGAGTCGGCACGCGCCTATTTCAAGAACGCGTTCTTCGACTCCAAGCGCTACGACCTGTCGCGCGTCGGTCGTTACAAGATCGACCGCAAGTTGGGCGAGGAGCTGAACAAGCTGGACCAGTTGTTCGGCAAGGGCACCCGCAAGTTGGGTGAGTACTTCCGTGTCGACATGGACGACCCCAACAAGCGTCCCATCGAAAGCGATCCCGAGGACGGCAACGTGTTGCGTCCCAACGAGATCCTCGCGGCCATCTCGTACATGCTCCACCTCGTCAAGCAGGAGCCCGGCTACCGCCTCGACGATCAGGATCACTTCGCGAACCGTCGTATCCGTTCGGTGGGCGAGCTCATCCAGAACCAGGTGCGCATCGGTCTGTCGCGTATGGAGCGCGTCGTGCGCGAGCGCATGACCACCCAGGATCCCGAGTCCATCACCCCGGCCTCGCTCGTGAACATCCGTCCGCTCCAGGCGGCCATCAAGGAGTTCTTCGGAACCAGCCAGCTGTCGCAGTTGATGGACCAGGTGAACGCCCTGTCGGGTCTCACGCACCGCCGTCGTCTGTCGGCACTCGGACCCGGTGGTCTGTCGCGCGAGCGCGCCGGCTTCGAGGTTCGTGACGTTCACTTCTCGCACTACGGCCGTATGTGCCCCATCGAGACGCCGGAAGGTCCGAACATCGGACTCATCGGTGCGTTGTCCACCTACGCCCGCGTGAACGAGTTCGGCTTCATCGAGAGCCCGTACCGCAAGGTCGAGAACGGCAAGGTGTCCGGCAAGGTCGTCTACATGCCGGCCGACGAGGAAGAGAAGTACGTCATCGCCCAGGCGAACACCGCCGTCAACCCCGACGGAACGTTCTCCGACGCCAAGGTGCTCGTGCGACGGTCGCCGCAGGCGGCCAGCCTCGAGGACCTGAAGCGCATGCTGGAAGCCGAGAGCTTCTTCGGCGCCACCACCGACATTCTCTACGTGTCGCCGAGCGAGGTGGACTACATCGACCTCTCGCCCAAGCAGATCGTGTCGGTCGCCACCGGACTCATCCCGTTCCTCGAGCACGACGACGCCAACCGCGCCCTCATGGGTGCGAACATGCAACGTCAGGCCGTTCCGCTCATCCGTACCGAGGCTCCGTACATCGGAACCGGTATGGAGCGTCGCGCCGCCATGGAAGGCGCCGATCTGATCGTCGCCATCGACGACGGTGAGGTCACCGAGGTGTCGGGTTCGCAGATCATCGTCCAGTACAAGAACGCCGGTCGTCGCGTGTACCACCTGCACAAGTTCCGTCGCTCGAACCACAACACGTGCGTGAACCAGATCCCGCGCGTGTCGCAGGGTCAGTCGCTGAAGAAGGGCGACCTCATCGCCGACGGTCCGAGCACCGACAACGGCGAGTTGGCGTTGGGCAAGAACCTCGTCGTGGCGCTCATGCCGTGGGAGGGCTACAACTTCGAGGACGCCATCATCCTCTCGGACCGTCTGGTGCGCGACGACGTGCTCACGTCGATCCACATCCACGAGTACACCGTCGACGCGCGCGACACCAAGCTCGGCCCCGAGGAGATCACCCGCGACATCCCGAACCTGTCCGAGGACATCCTGCGTGACCTCGACGAGCGCGGTGTCATCCGCGTCGGCGCCGAGGTCGGCCCCGGCGACGTGTTGGTGGGCAAGGTCACTCCCAAGGGCGAGACCGAGCTCACCCCCGAAGAGCGTCTGTTGCGCGCCATCTTCGGTGAGAAGGCCCGCGAGGTGCGCGACACCTCGTTGAAGGTTCCCCACGGCGAGAGCGGCAAGGTCATCCACGTCAGCGTGCTCGACCGCGACGACGGAGGCGAACTGGCCCCCGGCGTGAACCAGATGGTGAAGGTGCTCGTGGCCCAGAAGCGCAAGATCAGCGTGGGCGACAAGCTGGCCGGCCGTCACGGCAACAAGGGTGTCATCTCCAAGATCCTCCCGCAGGCCGACATGCCCTACCTGGCCGACGGAACCCCGGTCGACATCATTCTCAATCCGCTCGGTGTTCCGAGCCGAATGAACGTCGGTCAGGTTCTCGAGGCGCACCTCGGTTACGCGGCTCGTTGGGGTTGGACCAATCCCGACGGCACGCGCATCGGTGACGAGCCCATCCGTGGCACCGAGACCAAGACGCGTCCCAGCACGGCCCCGGCCAAGTTCATCGCCACTCCGGTGTTCGACGGAGCGCACTGGGACGAGACCGAGCAGGCGGGCAAGCACCCGACCATCGTCAACATCCTCGAGAACCTCAACCCCGAGTCGACGAAGTTCTCGTCGCCGCTCGTCAAGACCACCGGAAAGACCACGTTGTACAACGGTCGCACCGGTGAGGCGTACGACAACGACATCACCGTCGGCGTCATGTACATCCTGAAGTTGTCGCACCTCGTCGACGACAAGATCCACGCCCGCTCCACCGGCCCGTACAGCATGATCACCCAGCAGCCGCTCGGTGGTAAGGCGCAGTTCGGCGGACAGCGTTTCGGCGAGATGGAAGTGTGGGCCCTCGAGGCCTACGGTGCGGCGTACTGCTTGCAGGAGCTGCTCACCATCAAGTCCGACGACGTGCTCGGTCGCGTGAAGGTGTACGAGGCCATCGTCAAGGGCGAGAACATCCCCGAGCCCGGCATTCCCGAGAGCTTCAAGGTGCTCATGAAGGAAATGCAGGCGCTGTGCCTGAACGTCGAGGTGCTCGGCACCGACGGCAGCGAGATCGAGATGAAGGAGATCGACGAAGAGGTGTTCAACACCGCGGAGGCGCTCGGCATCAACATCAGCCGTCCGGAACGGGGCAGCGACGAAGACGACCGCGAGAGGGAGCGGGTGAGCGGCCGCCGCTGACGCGACGCCCTCATCCGCCAACGAGAGAACGAAGAGAGAGCGAGAGAACGAAATGCTCGATGTCAACATGTTCGACCAGCTGCGCATCGGTCTGGCCACGGCCGACCACATCCGCACCTGGTCCAGTGGTGAAGTCAAGAAGCCCGAGACCATCAACTACCGCACCCTGCGCCCCGAGCGCGACGGTCTGTTCTGCGAGAAGATCTTCGGACCGACCCGCGACTGGGAGTGCTACTGCGGCAAGTACAAGCGCGTGCGCTTCAAGGGCATCATCTGCGAGAAGTGCGGCGTCGAGGTCACCCGCTCCAAGGTTCGTCGCGAGCGCATGGGCCACATCG
The DNA here is from genome assembly GCA_009704425.1 of Actinomycetota bacterium. Taxonomy (GTDB): domain Bacteria; phylum Actinomycetota; class Acidimicrobiia; order Acidimicrobiales; family Ilumatobacteraceae; genus Casp-actino8. The sequence continues at coordinate 8,386 of WLEG01000015.1, forward strand.
AGCTGGCCGCTCCCGTCGTTCACATCTGGTACCTCCGCGGCACCCGTTCGTGGTTGGCCTACCTGTTGGCCGGACTCGAGCCCAAGGAAGAACTGAAGGCCAAGCAGCTGGAGAAGGTCATCTACTTCGCCGCCCACCTGGTCACCTGGGTCGACGAGGAGCAGCGTCACTCCATGTTGCCCAGCCTCGAGAACGAGTACATCGGTGAGCTCGAGGCCATCGAGAAGGATCGCGATCTCGACATCGAGCGCGCCTACAAGGATCTCGAGAAGGAGATCTCGCGTCTCGAGGCCGACGGCGCCAAGGACGCCGAGGTCAAGGGCGTTCAGAAGAACCGCGAGAAGGACATCGCCGCCATCCGCGAGCGTTACGAGGCCGAGCTCGACCTGTTGAAGCGTTCGTGGGACGAGTTCAAGGGTCTGCACTCGCGTCAGATCATCGAGGACGAAGTGTTGTGGCGCGAGCTGCGCGACCGCTTCGGCGAATACTTCGAGGGCGGCACCGGCGCCGACGCCATCAAGTCGCTCATCGATCGCATCGATTTCGACGAGGAAGAGGTCAAGCTCCGCGAGGCCATCGACCCCAAGGACGGCAAGAAGCCGCTCAGCGCCCAGCGCAAGCAGAAGGCCATCAAGCGTCTGAAGATCGTGGCGTCGTTCAACCAGCGCGATCCCGAGACCGGTCGTCGCATGAACGACCCCAAGGCCATGATCCTCGACGTGGTTCCGGTGATCCCGCCGGAGTTGCGTCCCATGGTGCAGCTCGAGGGTGGTCGTTTCGCCACCTCCGACCTGAACGATCTCTACCGTCGCGTGATCAACCGCAACAACCGACTCGAGCGTCTGCTCGGCCTCGGTGCGCCCGAGATCATCGTGAACAACGAGAAGCGCATGTTGCAGGAGGCCGTGGACGCGTTGTTCGACAACGGTCGCCGTGGTCGTCCGGTCACCGGACCGGGCAATCGTCCGTTGAAGTCGCTCTCCGACATGTTGAAGGGCAAGCAAGGTCGCTTCCGTCAGAACCTGCTCGGTAAGCGCGTCGACTACTCGGGTCGTTCGGTCATCGTGGCCGGCCCCACGTTGCGTCTGCACCAGTGCGGTCTGCCCAAGTTGATGGCCCTCGAGCTCTTCAAGCCCTTCGTCATGAAGCGGCTCGTCGACATCGAGTACGCCCAGAACATCAAGAGCGCCAAGCGCATGGTCGAGCGTCGCAACCCGCGCGTGTGGGACGTGCTCGAAGAGGTCATCCGCGAGCACCCGGTTCTGTTGAACCGCGCGCCCACGTTGCACCGCCTCGGCATCCAGGCCTTCGAGCCGGTGTTGGTGGAAGGCAAGGCCATCCAGATCCACCCGCTCGTGTGCACCGCGTTCAACGCCGACTTCGACGGTGACCAGATGGCCGTGCACGTGCCGTTGTCGGCCGAGGCCCAGGCCGAGGCCCGCGTGCTGATGCTCAGCGCCAACAACATCCTGTCGCCGGCGTCGGGTCGCCCGATCGTCACCCCCACCCAGGACCTCATCATCGGTGCGTTCTACCTCACCGCCGACGATCCGGGTTCGGCGGGCGAGGGTCGCGTCTTCCGCCACAACTGGGAGGTCTTCCGCGCGCTCGACGAGGGCAAGGTCGGCATTCACGCCGCCATCAAGGTGCGCGCGAACGGCGAGACCTTCGAGTCGTCGCCCGGTCGCCTGTTGTTCGAGGAGGCGTTGCCCGCGGGTTACGTCGCCAAGTTCGGTCACATCACCCAGCCCATCAAGAAGAAGGAGATGGGTGAGGTCGTCGAGCGCCTGTCCGATCACTTCACCAACGCCGAAGTGGCCGACTCGCTCGATGCCATCAAGGCCGTCTGCTACCGCTACGCGTCGCAGTCGGGTCTCACCGTCTCCATCGACGACGTCAAGACGCCCGCGGCCAAGCGCGCGTTGCTCGACGACTTCGAGGCGCAGGCCGAGAAGGTGGAGAGTCAGTTCAAGCGCGGCATCATCACCGACGGCGAGCGTCGTCAGCAGGAAGTCCGCATCTGGACCGACGCCACCGCACAGGTGCAGGCGGCCATGGAGAAGGAATTCAAGGCGGCCCGCTTCAACCCCATCGACATGATGGTGGGCTCGGGTGCTCGTGGAAACATGACCCAGATGCGTCAGATCGCCGGTATGCGCGGTCTGGTGGCCAACCCCCGTGGTGACATGATTCCCCGTCCGATCAAGCGGAACTTCCGCGAGGGTCTGGAGACGTTGGAGTACTTCATCGCCACCCCCGGTGCCCGTAAGGGATTGGTGGACACCGCTCTGCGTACCGCCGACTCCGGCTACCTCACCCGTCGTCTGGTCGACGTGGCCCAGGAACTCATCGTTCGCGACGAGGACTGCGGCACCACACTGGGTGTCTGGATCGAGGGCGTTCAGCCCGACAGTGCGAACCGTCGTTCGTACATCGAGACCAAGTTGTACGGTCGCGCACTCGCCGTGGACACGCCGTTGTCCGATGGCACCGTCGTGCCGCGCAACACCATCATCGACGATGCGCTCATGGCCACGTTGCGCGACGATTCGGCGACGAATCGCGTGCGCGTGCGTTCGGTGCTCACGTGCGACGCCGAGTTGGGCGTGTGCGCGTTGTGCTACGGCCGTTCGTTGGCCACCGGTAAGCCCATCGAACTCGGTGAGGCCGTCGGCGTCATCGCCGCGCAGTCCATCGGTGAGCCGGGAACCCAGCTCACCATGCGTACCTTCCACACCGGTGGTGTGGCGGGCAAGGACATCGCCGGTGGTTTGCCCCGCGTCGTGGAGTTGTTCGAGGCCCGTACTCCCAAGGGTTCGGCGCGTCTGGCCAAGGCCAGTGGTGTCGTGCGCATCGGCGAGGACGAGGGCAAGGGCATCCCGGTCACCGTGGTGGAGGACTCCGGCGAGGAGTCGTTGATCACGTTGCCCACCGGTAGCCGCCCGATCGTGAAGGACGGCCAGGAGGTCGTCGCCGGTCAGCCCATCACCGACGGCCCCTTCGATCCCAAGGAAGTCATGGAGATCAAGGGCATCCGCGAGACGCAGCTGTACATCGTCGAGGAAGTCCAGAAGGTGTACCGCGATCAGGGTGTGTCCATCCACGACAAGCACATCGAGCTCATCGTGCGTCAGATGACCCGTCGCGTCAGCGTGCAGGAGACCGGTGACACCGAGTTCCTGCCCGGCGAGCGCACCGACGCCAAGACCTTCCGTGACACCAACCGTTCCATGGTCGAGCAGGGCAAGCGCCCCGCCGAAGGCCGTCCGGAACTGATGGGAATCACCAAGGCGTCGCTGGCCACCGAGTCGTGGTTGTCGGCCGCATCGTTCCAGGAGACCACCCGAGTGCTCACCGAGGCCGCCATCGACGGCCGCGGCGACACCTTGAACGGTCTGAAGGAGAACATCATCATCGGAAAGCTCATCCCGGCCGGTTCGGGCATGATGCGTTACCGGGACTTCGGAATCGATGCCCCGGACTACGTGCCCATGTCCACGTACCACTCCGAGGACGAGGGTCCCGCCGACGTCCTGAGCGGACGTTGGGAGGGCCAGGCCGCCGGAGCGGTCTCGACCGAGGGCTGATTTTCCACCCGAAATCGCGAGTGTGCCCCGGGGGCGACGGGTTGCCGTTGTCCGCGGGGCGCTCGTAACATCACAGGGTCCTCTGAACAGGTCGTTCAGGGTGTCCCCATCGCAACACCGCCATCCGATTCGCCCTGCGAGTCGGTAACACGAAGAGGTCCAAGAGTGCCCACAATTCAGCAGCTGGTCCGTCAGGGTCGCAGCACCAAGTTCAGCAAGACCAAGACGCCGGCCCTCAAGGGTTCGCCGCAGCGTCGTGGTGTGTGCACGCGCGTGTACACCAACACGCCCAAGAAGCCGAACTCGGCTCTGCGCAAGGTGGCTCGTGTCCGTCTCTCCAGCGGTGTGGAGATCACGGCCTACATCCCCGGCGAAGGTCACAACCTGCAGGAGCACTCCATCGTTCTCGTGCGTGGCGGTCGTGTGCGCGACCTGCCCGGTGTGCGTTACAAGATCATCCGCGGCGCGCTCGACGCAGCCGGCGTGAAGAACCGCAAGCAGGCCCGCAGCCGTTACGGCGCCAAGCGCGCCAAGTGATCGAGAAGAAGGAACAGGTGAACTGAGATGCCCCGTAAGGGTCCCGCCCCCCGCCGTGAGTTGAATCCCGACCCGGTGTACCGCTCGTTGCTCGTCACGCAGCTCATGAACAAGGTCATGCTCCGCGGCAAGAAGAGCACCGCCGAGAAGATCGTGTACGACGCCCTCAAGATCGTCGAGGAGAAGACCGGCGCCGAGCCGATCGCCACCTTGAAGCGCGCCATCGACAACGTTCGTCCGCCGTTGGAAGTGCGTAGCCGTCGCGTCGGTGGCGCCACCTATCAGGTGCCCGTCGAAGTGAAGCCCCGTCGCGCCAACACGTTGGCCATTCGCTGGGTCGTCGACTACGCCCGTGCCCGTCGCGAGAAGACCATGGCCCAGTGCCTCGCCAACGAACTGCTCGACGCCAGCAACGGTCTCGGAGCCGCCGTGAAGAAGCGCGACGACATGCAGAAGATGGCCGAGTCCAACAAGGCCTTCGCCCACTACCGCTGGTGATCATTCACCGCTGAAACGACATTCTCGGCACCCCGGTATCCGTACCGGGGTGCAACCATGTAAGACCCCCCGACAAACAGAACACGAAGCGAAAGTGAACGACGATGGCCAAGCGTGAGTTTCCCCTGGAGCGCACCCGCAACATCGGCATCATGGCCCACATCGATGCCGGCAAGACCACCACAACCGAGCGCATCCTCTACTACACCGGTAAGAGCTACAAGATCGGTGAAGTGCACGACGGCGCCGCGACCATGGACCACATGGCCCAGGAGCAGGAGCGCGGAATCACCATCACCTCCGCCGCCACCACGTGCATCTGGAACAACCACCGCATCAACATCATCGACACCCCCGGACACGTGGACTTCACCATCGAAGTGGAGCGTTCGCTGCGCGTGCTCGACGGTGCCGTGACGGTGTTCGACTCGGTGGCCGGTGTGGAGCCGCAGACCGAGACCGTGTGGCGTCAGGCCAACAAGTACCGCGTGCCCCGCATGTGCTTCGTCAACAAGATGGACCGCATCGGCGCCGACTTCTATCGCACCGTGCAGATGGTGAAGGACCGCCTCGAGGCCACCACCGCGGTGTTGCACCTTCCCGTCGGTTCGGGTGGACCCGAGAGCGCCAAGCCGTTCGTGGGCCTGGTCGACCTGGTGAAGATGAAGGCACTCATCTGGCGCGACGAGGAACTGGGCGCCAAGTGGGACGAGGTCGAGATCCCCGACGACATGAAGGATCAGGCCGCCCAGTACCGCGAGGAACTGATGGAGACCATCGCCACCTCCGACGACGAACTGATGGAGAAGTACCTCGGCGGCGAGGAGATCTCCGAGGCCGAGATCAAGCGCGCCATCCGTAAGGGCACCCTGGCGTTCGACTTCGTGCCGATCCTGTGCGGCTCGGCGTTCAAGAACAAGGGTGTTCAGCCCATGCTCGACGCCGTCGTCGACTACCTGCCGAGCCCGCTCGACATTCCGCCGGCCCAGGGCGTGAAGCCCGGTGAGGCCGAGGAGCCCGACACGCGTGGCGCCGACGAGAGCGCCCCGTTCGCCGCGTTGGCGTTCAAGATCGTGGCCGACCCGTTCGGCAAGCTCACCTACTTCCGCGTGTACTCGGGATCCATCAACAAGGGCGACGAGGTGTACAACAGCACGAAGGAGCGCCGCGAGCGTCTCGGTCGAATCCTGCTGATGCACGCGAACCAGCGCGAAGATCTCGACATCGCCATGGCCGGCGACATCGTGGCCGGTCTCGGTTTCAAGGACACCACCACCGGTGACACCCTGTGCGACCGCAACAACCCCATCATCCTCGAGCGCATGGAGTTCCCCGAGCCCGTCATCCACGTGGCCATCGAACCCAAGACCAAGGACGACCAGGACAAGTTGGGCAAGGCGCTCAAGTCGTTGTCCGACGAGGACCCCACCTTCCGCGTGCGCACCGACGAGGAGACCGGCCAGACCGTCATCTCCGGAATGGGCGAGTTGCACCTCGAGATCCTCGTGGACCGCATGCAGCGCGAGTTCAACGTGGACGCCACGGTGGGCAAGCCGCAGGTGGCCTACCGCGAGACCGTCACCAAGAAGGTGGAGGCCGTCGAGTACCGCCACATCAAGCAGTCCGGTGGTTCGGGTCAGTTCGCCGTCGTCAAGATCGACATGGAGCCGAACCCGGGCAAGGGCTACGAGTTCGTCGACAAGATCTCGGGCGGTCGCATCCCGCGTGAGTACATCAACCCGACCAACCAGGGTCTGCAGAGCGCGCTCGACAACGGTGTGCTCGCGGGTTACCCCACGGTGGACGTGAAGGTGACCCTGGTCGACGGCGCGTACCACGACGTTGACTCCAGCGAAATGGCGTTCAAGATCGCCGGTCAGCAGGCGTTCCGCAAGGCCGCCGAGGCCGCGCGTCCCGTGTTGATGGAGCCGATCATGGGCGTCGAAGTGGTCACCCCCGAGGAATACATGGGCGACGTCATGGGCGACTTGTCCAGCCGTCGAGGCCGTATCGAGGGCATGGAAGCCCGTGGCAACACCCAGGTGGTGCGGGCGCAGATCCCGTTGTCCGAGATGTTCGGATACTCCACCGACCTGCGTTCGCGCACCCAGGGTCGCGCCACCTACACCATGCAGTTCAACTCGTACCAGCAGGTTCCCGAGGCCATCGCCTCGGACATCATCAAGCGCACCCGCGGGGAGTAATTCCGCGATCCACGGGGTTGCCGGTGCGGTCCGCGCCGGTAACCTTCACCATCCGTGCCGGCACAGTCGTGTCGACACACGATCCTTGACACCACGAGCTACCAAGCACCAAACCAGAAGGAAAGAAAGCCATGTCGAAGGCGAAGTTCGAGCGCACGAAGCCTCATGTGAATATCGGAACGATGGGTCACATTGACCACGGTAAGACGACGTTGACGGCGGCGATTTCGCGCACGTTGGCTGACAAGGGTTTGGCGGAGTACACGCCGTTCGATCAGATCGACAAGGCGCCGGAGGAGAAGGCTCGTGGTATCACGATCTCGATCGCGCACATCGAGTACGAGACCGCGAATCGTCACTATGCGCACGTGGACATGCCGGGTCACGCTGACTACATCAAGAACATGATCACGGGTGCCGCGCAGGTCGATGGTGCGATTCTGGTGGTGGCGGCCACGGATGGTCCGATGCCGCAGACGCGTGAGCACGTGTTGTTGGCCCGTCAGGTGGGTGTGCCGTACATCATCGTGGCGTTGAACAAGAGCGACATGGTCGATGACGAGGAGTTGCTCGAGTTGGTGGAGCTCGAGGTTCGTGAGCTTCTGAACGAGTACGAGTTCCCCGGTGATGATGCTCCGGTGGTTCGTGTGTCGGCGTTGAAGGCTCTCGAGGGTGACGCGGCGTGGCAGGACAAGGTCATGGAGTTGATGGCTGCCGCTGACGCGTACATTCCCGAGCCGCAGCGTGAGTTGGACAAGCCGTTCTTGATGCCGATCGAGGACGTGTTCACGATCACGGGTCGTGGCACGGTGGTGACCGGCAAGGTGGAGCAGGGTCGTGTTCACACCGGTGACGAAGTGGAGATCGTCGGTTTGCGTGACACGCAGAAGTCGACGTGCACGGGTGTGGAGATGTTCCGCAAGTTGCTCGACGAGGGTCAGGCGGGCGACAACATCGGTGCGTTGTTGCGTGGCACGAAGAAAGAGGATGTGGAGCGCGGCCAGGTGTTGTGCAAGCCGGGTTCGATCACGCCGCACACCAATTTCGAGGGTCAGGTGTACGTGTTGAACAAGGAGGAGGGTGGCCGTCACAAGCCGTTCTTCAACAATTATCGTCCGCAGTTCTTCTTCCGGACCACCGACGTGACGGGTACGGTGCAGTTGCCGGCCGGGACCGAGATGGTGATGCCCGGAGACAACGTGACCATGACCGTGGAGCTCGGTAAGCCGATCGCCATGGACGAGGGTCTGCGTTTCGCCATCCGTGAGGGTGGCCGTACCGTGGGCGCCGGCCGCGTCACCAAGATCATCAAGTGA
>WLEG01000150.1 GCA_009704425.1 Actinomycetota bacterium
GATCGCGAACGGCCGGCACGACGGTGCAGGCGATCACCAGCTGGTGGCTCGATCGCAACTCGGGGGGAAGGCCGGCCCACGCGCGGATCAGACCCGGCGTGTTCTTGCGATCGTCCCCACCGGTGACCGCCACCACGCGTCGGCGGGTGAGGTCGAGCCCGATGTCGACCAGTCGGGTCAGTCGTGCGTCGATCAGCCCCGGTTCACCGGACGGAACGAACTGCGGTTCGATGGCCGCACCCACCACCTCGATGCGATCGCGGGGGAAGCCGAGCACCACGCTGGCCGTGTCGGCCGAGAACGTGGAGTTCGACAGCAGGCGATCGAAGGTTCGTACCAGACCCGCGCGCAGACGCGCCTGCACCCGCGCCGAGTCCTCGACCAGATAGCGATCGGGGTATCGGTACGGGATGACGTCGTGCAACACCCCGACCACGCGCAACCCCGCTTCGGTGACGGCGCGGGGAACGACGTCGAGAGCGACGGGGTGCAACATCATCTGGGTGCACAAGAACCAGCTGGACGGGGGTTCGGCCAACATGGCCGCTCGCGTGAGCGGTGCGGTGTGGACACCCTCGATGGCCGTCCGCCATTCGCGATCGTCGGCCGACGCGTCGACGAGCACGGTCACGTCGGCCCCCGCGGACCGCATGGCCCGCACCAAACCGATGGTGAAGCGACCGATCCCGCGTCCCCCGGCGGTGGGATGCGAGATGACGCGTCCGTCCACCAGCACGCGGGGGTTCGCCACCGGCCTCAGCTCCGTTTCGCGGGGGTGGAGGCGGCGTCGATCATGGCCTCCAAACGGGTGATCTGACGCTCGATCGACTCCACGGCCGCCATCGCCGTGTCGGCATCCAGTCGGACGCGTTCGGCGTATCCCAGGAACAACGGCAGAGACCGATCGGCCCCCGAACGCACGTCGTGATTCAAGGACTGGACGACGTCGTTGATGACCTGTACCTGATTGCGGATCTCGGCCACTTCGGCCCGCAGAGCACGCACGTCGCGGCCGGTGATTCTCGTCAGGAGCGCTTTGACCACTCGCACGCCCCCAGCCTACCCCCGTAACGCTCGCCACTTCAGATGTCCACGGGGCTCGATCCACCACGACCTAGGGTCGTCGGTGATGAAGGCGAAGTCGGTCGTGTCCGGTGCGTGGGACGTGGCGACCCGACCACTGGTGCGCCGCTGGAACTGGTGGCGACAGCCACGGTGGTGGACCGGCACCGACCTGCCCTGGGAACGTCCCCACAGCGTGGGCAAGGGGCCGATGGCGGTGTGCAACATCTGCCATTGGGCCGGAGCGGAGTTTCTCGGCACGGAGCACGTGGAAAGTGCCATGTGTCCACGGTGCGGAAGCGTCGCCCGCGACCGCTTCCTGCTGTTCTGCTTTCTCGACTGTTCGCCACACGATGCGAGCATGAGGGTGCTGGAGACGAGCCCGAGGCTGGGTCGCGAGTACCGCCGCATGATGCGTTCGCTGTTCCACTACACGTCGAGCGATTTCGACCTGTCCGCGCATCGCGGCGACATTCGCATCGACCTGCAGGACATCGCCTTGCCGGACTCGTCCGTCGACGTCTTGCTCACCCCTCACGTGTTGGAACACGTTCCCGACACCGACCGGGCATTGCGGGAGATCCACCGGGTTCTCGCGCCGGACGGCGCGATGTACCTGCAGATTCCACTTCAGCAGGGTGTCACCGCGCGCCCCACGGAACCCGAATTCCACGGCGACAACACTCCGGTGCACTTCCGCTTCGGGTGGGATCTGATCGCGTCACTCGAGGCGGCGGGCTTCGACGTGGAGGTTCTCGTGATGGAGGAGTTCGCAAAGGTGTTGCGAGGCGAGAACTCGTGCCCCGAGCCCGACGTGGACGGATTCGACGTGCCATCGATGATCGAGCACGCACCAACGACCAAGTTGCGTCCGCTCGTGGACATCTACATGTCGAAGATCCACGGCTTCCGCCCCGAGCACCAGTTCGTGACGTTTCGTTGCGTCAAGCGTTGACGGGCGACCGCCCGAATCGCATGCGCACGCACAGGACGATCATCTGCAACCCGAGCACGACGGCCTTGTAGCGGCTGCCCGTCACCGAGCTCTCCCCCACCCGCTCCTGGTACTTCACCGGCACCTGCACGAAGGACATTCGCTCGCGGGCCACGTGCAGCATCATTTCCAAGCCGAACGACGAGCCGTCGATGGCGAACTTGGGCTCCAGGCGGTCGAGCGACTCCCGATGAATCACGCGGTAGGTGCACCCCACATCGGACAGAAAGACCGTGTTGTACAGAACCTCGACCAGCTTGGCCACCGCCCAGTTGCCCCACTTCAGGAACCAACCCATGTTCGCTCCGGAAAGGATGAGCGCCTGGGTGGTGCGAGATCCGAACACCACGTCCACGTCGTGCGTGTAGGGCAACAACTTCAACAAATCCGCGGGGTCGAAGGTTCCGTCCGGTTCGCAGACGCACACCAGGTCGAACGAGCGGGTCTCCAAGAAACCACGACGAATGGCCGCGCCGTAACCCTGCGTGGTTTCCAGCACCTCACGGGCCGTGGTGGGTGCGACCTCGGCCGACGTGTCGGGGTGCGCGTTGTTGTTGACCACCAGGATCTCGTCGACGATTCCGAGCGATTCGAAACCCCGAATGCAGGCGGCGATCGACAGGTGTTCGTTGTAGGTGGGCAGGATCACTGCCAGGCGTTTACCGTTCCACATGTCGTCTCCACTCGCGCCACGGCGTCATTCGGGCACCAGTGGAAGATACATCACGGCCCCCATCACCTCGCGGCGTTCGTATTGCTCGACGGGTAGTGGCAACACCTCGAGACGTTCGTCCCCCGCCAGAAACACGTAGGCGATGTCGAGAGGACCTTGCGAGAGCACTTCCACCTGCCGTTGGGCGAAGGAGACTCCCCACGGCAGTTTCGGTCGCCACGGGAACAACGCACCCCACGGATGACCGTGGACCGCGACGTGAATGCGTTGGTTGCTCTGATACTCGATGGGGTTCATCAGCCAGTAGTTGCCGGCCGCGTATCGGAAACCCTCGTCCTCCAGAATCTCGACCAACACCCGAATCCGATCGTTCGGATCCTCCACTCGAGGGCCGGCGTTCACCTTCGACCAGGGCAGGACCAGCACACCCAACCACACCGCCAACGCAACGGCGAAAGCCGACCGGGCGGTGAATCGCGAATGAAGTCGGCCCGTGATGTCGGCAAGCCCTACCACCATCGCCACGATGAGGAACGGGAAACCCACGCTGGAATAGCGCCCGTCCTCGACGAACCACATGTTGTTGAACAAGGACAGGATCGGCCAGCACAGAGCCGCCGGGAGCGCGAACACGATCCCCCCGGGGACCTTGCGAACGAGCACCGTCAGACCGAAAACCATGAGCGCCAGCGCGAGGAGATAAATGGCCAAGGACACCGCGCCCCAGATCCACGAGCCGTCCATGTTCATGAATCCGAAGGCCCGGGGAAGCAGACCGGTGAAGAAGCTGGACAGTCGATCCCACGTGCTGTTCATCGGCGGCGAGGGCTGGGAAAGACTGAGCCAATCGTTCTTCACGTTCCACGCGAGGAACGGGATGTTCACGAACACGGCCGAACCGAGGGCCGGTATCCACCAGTCGCGAAAGCGACGACGCAACGTCCAGCACGGAACGAGAGCGATGGGGATCACCGACGCCAACGTCATCGGGTGCAGATAGAACGCGAAGCCGAGCAACGCCCCGGCCCACAGAACATCGCGCCGAACGTTCGCCTCCTTCAGCACCACCCGTCTCACCATGAACGCCGAGGCGAAGGTGGTCGCGAGGAGCAGACCGTAGGCCTCCCACGCGCGGATGGAGACCACCATCATCGCTCCGGGCGTCAGCCACAACATCGCGGCACCCAACCATGCCCACCGGTCCGGGTGCTCGCACCCCGAATCGCGCCGAATCGAGCGCAGGACATGGAACATCACCACCGAGGACGCGATCCACCAGAGACTGGTCAGCAGTTTCAAGGGCACGACACGAGCGCCGAACAGCATGGTGAACGGTGCGAACACGTAGCTGTCGACGATCCCGGTGTAGCCGATCCCGCGGTACACGATGGGAAGATCTCCCTTGGCGATCTCCAACGCTTGTAAGCCGGTGAAGGCCTCGTCCGCGTTCAATTCGCCGAACTTGGTACCCAACAGGTAACCGCGGATCGCGTACCCCACGACTCCGAGAATCAGCACCAGGCCCCAACGAAGACGCCGACTCACCGACCCACGTTCCTCACCTCGGTCGCCCACGAGACGTCCAGACGCCGCACGGATTCCACGGCCAACACCTCGAGACCGCTCGATCGATGTCGACGACGAAGACCCCCGACCGTGGGGCCACATGGGACCACCAGCGTCACGCGATCTCGCGGGTCTTTCGACGCCTCCGCCGCGGCCGCTTCGGCCGCCAGCGCCATCTGGGGGGAATCGGCGACGCCCTCGAACAGGTGGACGACGCGGCGTACCGCCCGATGGTCCCGAACGGCCCGTCCGTCGAAACCCCGCGGTGAACGTTCCGGCTGCCTCGGCAACAGTCCCGCCCACTTCTGCTCGAAGGCTGCTCGCGACGCGCGGGCCAGGGAGTTCCGCTGTTCACTGGCGGCCACGTGGTGGTGCACCACCGGTCGGTCCACCACCAAACGCGTCACCAGACCCCGCGACCACGCGGTCATGGCCAGGTCGCTGTCCTCGAAGTAAGCGGGTGCGTAGCGGGCGTCGAACCCGCCCAAAGACAGGAAGGTCTCACGTCGCATCACCCAACACGCGGCCGACGCGTAGTCCACGTCGCGACCGAACATCACCGAGTCGTATCCGTCGGGCCAGTGCGAACCGCCCATGGCCTCGGTCCCACCGTCGGAGAAGATCACCTGACCCGCTTCGGCCAGTCGACCCTCGCCGTCCAGCAACGGCGGCACCGCGATGGCCACCACCGGATCATCGAGTGCGCGCAGCAACGGGGTCAGCCATCCCTCGGTGACCACCAGATCGGGGTTCACGAACGCGACGTACTCGGAATCGCATTCCTCCACCGCCACGTTGTTGGCCGGGCCGAAACCCAGGTTCTCGTTCAACCCGATGTGCCGCACGCGATCGGCGAGATGTCCCATGCCCTCGCGACACCCCTCGGTGTCGGGTTGGGTGACCACGACGATGTCCTGCGCGGCATCCCCGGCGTGACGCACGAGAGCCTCGACCGTGCGGGGCAAAGAAGGCGTGGGGCCGTAGGCGACGGTGATGCACGTGACACCCATGAGGTGTTCCTATTCCGGCCTGAAA
>WLEG01000151.1 GCA_009704425.1 Actinomycetota bacterium
AACAGGGCTTCGATGTCGGTGGGGCTCTTCAGATCGAGGGCCACACCACGCTTGCCGCGCATCATCGGGTTCGTGGGAACGCGCGAACGATTCGCGCGCGCGGCCACGTCGGGTCGGTCGACGGCCACCACGTCGGCTCCGAGATCGGCCAGGATCATGGCGCCGTACGGTCCGGGACCCTGACCCACCAGTTCGACGACGCGGACACCCGCGAGCGGTCCGGCCACGGTCAGCGACCCGCGTCCTCGACGGCGCGTTCCTTGGCCCAGCGGTAATCGCTCTTGCCCGCTGGCGAACGCACCATGAGTTCGACCAACGTCAGCTGACGCGGCACCTTGTAGCCCGCCACGTGCTTGCGACAGTGCTCCTGGATGCTCTCGAGATTCGGAGTGGTTCCCTGACGCGCCTGGACCACCGCGGCCACCCGCTCGCCCCACCGCTCGTCGGGCACTCCCACCACGACCGCGTCGAACACCTCGGGGTGCGACTTCAGCGCGTTCTCCACCTCCTCGGGGAAGATCTTCTCGCCGCCACTGTTGATGCACACCGAACCGCGACCGATCAACGTGATGGATCCGTCCTCTTGCATCACGGCGAAGTCACCGGGGATGGAATAGCGGGTGCCGTCGGGGCCCGTCACGAAGGTGGCGGCCGACTTCTCGGGGTCCTTGTGGTAGCGCAACGGAATGTTGCCGGTGCGGGCCAACTTGCCCATCACGCCCACCGGCACGGGGCGAAGATCGTCGCCCAGCACGAAGGAGTCGGGGGCCGCCTTCACCGTGAGACCCGGCGTCTTGGGAGCGTCCTTGCCCACCATGGTGATGCCGTTGGCGCCGCCCTCGCTGGACCCGACGGCATCGGTGAGAACGATGTTGGGGAACATGTCCATGAACTGGTCCTTGCACGCCTGCGAGAACAACACCGCACTGGAGCTGACGGCGAACAGCGACGACAGGTCGTACCGGGCGCGATTGTCGACGAGATGGTCCAGCATCGGTCGGGCCATGGCATCTCCGGTGATCATCACCAGGTTCACCTTCTCGGCCTCGATGGTGCGGAACACGTCGGCCGGATCGAACTTGGCGCGCAGGATCACCTTGTTGCCCACGAAACTCTGGCCCATCACGCTCCATTGCGTGGCGCCGTGCATGAGCGGGGCGATGGGCAGTCCGCACAGATGGAAACCGTTGCGTCCCTTCTCCACGAACTGTCCGGGCTCGGTCATCCGCACACCGGTGGTGATGTCGACGCCACCGCCCAGGGCCATGACCACGTCCTCGTGACGCCACACCACGCCCTTGGGCATGCCGGTGGTGCCGCCGGTGAAGAGCATGTAGATGTCGTCGTTGCTGCGCGCCTCGAAGTCCCGCTCGTCCGACTGCGCGGCCAGAGCGGCCTCGAACTCGGGTCCGATCACCAACTGCGGCAGGTCGGGTTGCACGGCGCGCGCACGATCGGCGTACTCCGGCTCCACGATGAGATAGGTCAGATCGGCGTTGCCGAACAGATACGCCAGTTCGTCCTCGACGTAGCGATAGTTGATGTTGATCCACACCGCGCGAATCTTGAAGATGGCCCACAGGGCCTCCACCCACTCCACGCGGTTGAGCGCGTAGATGCCCACGTGATCGCCGGGCTTCACGCCCTGGGCGGCCAGGTGATGGGCGAGACGGTTCGCACGACGGTCCATCTCGGCGTAGGTGCGCCTCACCTTCTCGTCGGCCACGTACTCGCGGTCGGGCCATTCGTCGACGGCGGCCTCGAAGAGATCTGCGATGTTGAAGGTGCGTGCGGGCATACGTGTGTGCTACCACATAGGAGGCACTTTCAGGGAAAACGGAGTGAATATGTCGGGCACCGAGCATCTACTGGTCGAACAAGTGGGACACACCCTGGTGGTCACCATGAACCGCCCCGAGGCGAAGAACGCGTTGAGTCCGGCGATGATCGTCGGACTGGCCGACGCGTGGGTGCGCCTGAACGAGGACGATGACATTCGCTGCGCGATCCTGACGGGATCCGGCGGTTCGTTCTGCACGGGTATGGACCTGAAGGCGCGCGCCAACGACGACGCCGGTCCGAACCCGTACCAAGAGCGTTGGGCCGCCGACCCCGACCTGCATTGGAAGGCGCTCCTGCGCCACTACCGCCTGCGCAAGCCGTTGATCGCCGCCGTCGAGGGTTACGCGGTGGCCGGAGGAACCGAGATCCTGCAGGCGACACATCTGCGCGTGGCCGGCGAGAGCGCCACCTTCGGCGTGTTCGAGGCCCGACGCGGTTTGTTCCCGGTCGGGGGCAGCACCGTGCGCCTGCAACGCCAGATCGGCTACACCAACGCGCTCGAGATGTTGCTCACCGCGCGTGGCTACACGGCCGCCGAAGCCAAGGAGATCGGCCTCATCGGCCACGTGGTGCCCGACGGCACGGCTCTCGACAAGGCGATGGAGCTGGCCGACATGATCTGCGCCAACGGACCCCTCGCCGTGGAAGCGATCCTGAAGTCCGTCCAGGAGACCGCGGCCATGTCCGAGACGGACGCGTTGAAGTTGGAGTTCGAGATCGGTTGGCCCATCTTCAGCACGAACGACTCCAAGGAGGGTCCGCGGGCGTTCGCCGAGAAGCGCGCGCCCAACTGGACGCGCACCTGACGGTCGGGATCGTCAGGGCTTGCCGCTCGACACCAACCACATGGCGAAGAACTGACTGCCACCGCCGTAGGCGTGGCCGACCGCTTTTCGCGCACCGTCGATCTGGTGCTCGCCGGCCTTGCCCATCACCTGCATGGCCGCTTCGCCGAAGCGGAGCATGCCCGAGGCGCCGATGGGGTTGGTCGACATCACGCCACCCGAGGGATTGATGGGCAACGAGCCACCGATGTCGGTGACTCCGTCCTCGACCCAACGCCAACCCTCGTTGCGCGGCGCGAAACCGAGGTTCTCCAGCCACATCGGCTCGAACCACGCGAACGGCACGTAGATCTCGGCGACGTCGATCTCCTTGGCCGGGTTGGTGATTCCGCCCTTGCGCCACAGATCCTCGGCGCACATCTCGCCCGCGCGCGGACTGACCTGCTCGCGACCCGCGAAAGCCGTGGGCTCGCTGCGCATGGCGGTGGCGTGCACCCACGCCTTGGGTCCGGGATGCTTGTCGGCACGCTCCTCGCTCATGAGCACCAGCGCCATGGCCCCGTCACTGGACGGGCAGGTCTCGACGAAGCGGATGGGGTCCCACATCATGGGGCTCTCGAGAGCCTTCTCGAGGGTCCAGTCCGGCTCGTGCAGGTGCGCGTACGGGTTCTTGCACGCGTTGGTGCGGTCCTTCACGGCCACCATCGCACCGATGTGCGACGGCGCACCGGAACGCTTGATGTATCCGCGCACGATCGGCGAGAAGTAGCCACCGGCGCCGGCGTGCACCGGCATGCCGAACGGAATCGGAACGCTCAACGCCCACATGGCGTTGCCGTCGCTCTGCTTCTCGAAGCCGATGGTGAGAACCGTGCCGTGGATACCGGCCATCACGTGTTGCGCGGCGACGATGGCGGTGGAGCCTCCGACCGAACCCGCGGTGTGCACGCGGAAGACGGGCTTGCCGTGCGCCGCCAGGGCGTCGGCCAACCACAACTCGGGCATGGCGACGCCCTCGAGCGGATCGGGCGCCTTACCGATGACGATGGCGTCGACGTCGTCGATGCCGATGTTGGCATCGGCCAGGGCGCGATCGACGGCCTCACGCACGAGACCGGCGATGGAAACGTCGGCGCGACACGACGCGTGCTTCGTCTGTCCGACGCCAACTACCGCACAGAGATCGGCCATCTCACTCACCCTCCATCACGCACACCAGGTTCTGTTGCAACATCGGACCGCTCGTGCAGTGCGCCAACACGCGATCGGCGGATCCGGAGAAGACGCTTTCGGCCGCCTCGGCGAATCGGGCCAAACCCGCCGCCATGGCCGGATTCGACACCAGCGCACCACCACTCGGGTTGATGTGCGTGCCCTCACCGAGGTTCATCGCGCGACGCAACAGGATCTCCTGGTGCGTGTACGGCGCGTGGAGTTCGGCGATGTCGATGCGGTCGTCGCCCACACCCGCCTTGGCCGCGGCGATGGCGGCCGAGGAACTCTCGGTCATCGAACGCGCGCCCAGACGTTGGGTGTCGATGCGGTGATCGATGCCACGAATCCATGCCGGACGTTCGGCCAGACTCCGCGCCGCGTCACCGGCGGCCAGAATGACCGCGTTGGCGCCGTCGACGGGCACACCGCAGTCGTGGGCGCGCAACGGAGCACTGGTGTACGGACGTGCGAGCAGCTGCTCGGCGGTCACATTCTCCTTGGCGTACGCGATCGGGTTGTTCAACGCGTCGCGGTAACTGCGCGCGGCCACCTCGGCCATGTCGGCCTCGGTCAGAACGCCCGCGTCGAGACAGGCCCGCGCCTGCAAGGCCGACAGCGAGTCGAATCCCGGCCACAGCGGCGTCACCATGTACGGATCGGCCTGCAGGTTGAGGATGCGATCGATGGGTCCCGAGGTGGTCTTGCCGTTGGAGAACACCAGTGCCACGTCGCATTCGCCGGTTTGGATCTTGACCCACGCTTCGTACAACGCCAGAGCACCGTCACCCTCCACGTGGCTCTCGACGATGGGCGGCCACGCGCCGATGGCGTCGACGGCGGCCACGAAACTGAACGGCTGTCCGCTCATGTAGTCGCAACTGCCGTGGCACCAGAAGCCGATCTTCTGGCGCTCGATGCCGACCTTGGCGATGACGTCGTTGATGACCGGAAGGATCAGTTCCACCGAGGTGAGGATGGAGCCGACCTGATTGGGTCGCTGGGCCGTTGCGACGATGGCCACGTCACGGCGCGACATCAGCTGGCCCCCGCTTCGGTGCCCATGTCGCGATCGGGTTCACCGGTCGGACGGAAGTGGGCGATGTTCTCCAGCGACGGACCCCATTCGCTGCGGTCCTTCCACACCGGTTCGACGCGCATGCCGATACGCACGTCGGTGGCCTCGCATTCCTGGATGAGGTGTTGCATCGAGATGTCGGCTCCGTCGAGAAGGATCTGGGCCGCCACGTAGGGCAACTTGATCTTCTGGCCGAGGAAGGGCACGTTCACCACGCAGAAGGTGGTGATGGTGCCGCGCGGGCCCACCACCACGTCGTCACCGAGGATGCGCGCACACTTCGGGCACACGCCGTTGCGTGGCGGGAAGTACACCAGTGAGCAACCCGGGCATCGCTTGCCGATGAGGGTGCCCTCCAGCAATCCGTTGAGGTGACTGGTGGCGTTGGGGCCGGCCGACCAGTTGTA